>JAKSBD010000461.1 GCA_022361295.1 Bacteroidales bacterium | reverse complement strand
TTAAATCTCACAGCTTTTATACCGAGGTTATTTTAACGTTAATGGATAGAAATGAAAGGCGTCACTCCTTCATCTAACCCCCATAAGTACCGCTTAACACGAAATATCGACCGCTCGTGACGAAAGTTGTACTAAAGTATTTATTCGTATTGGTTTAATGCATAGGTTTATAAGAGAGAATACTAAACTTTAAATCTGTTAATATGAAAAAGCTAATCTTATTCTTTTCAATCTTAGTTTTAATCGGATGCAGTCAGGAAGAAGTAGAGCATAACTCGCAGTCAAAGAAAATTGATGAAAAACATTACGCCGAGATTGGCAAACTACATAATGAAGGGTTAGATCATGTTTTAACGCAGCTCAAAACCCTTAAAGAAAAACAACTTAAAAGCATCTCTAAAAAAAATCTGCAAGACGAAGTAGTTAATGCCTCTATTGGTTTTATGACAGGAAATGAAGAGGAAGATGCTTCGTTAAAAAGTTTCGTAGCAAATGTTTGTGAACAAACCCTTATCTATAATGGAAGAGACAGAGGAATTGTTGCGACATTAAAAAATTTGTCAGAGGGCTTAACTGAAAAAGATGTTCGAAGAAATCATTTTCAACAATTTGGTAATGTAACAGATAATCAACTTGAATACGTTCGTCGGATTGAGATGATATTTAAAGGTCAGAACCAGTTAGACATGATTAAAGCACTCGTTGAATTAAAAAGTGAAGTAATTACTAAACTAGAAGAGGAAGAAGCTTATCCTATTCTATGCGGTATCTATACAGGCATTTATTCATTAAAATACTGGATGGAAAACGCCATAAAATGGCAAATGTCTCTGATGGATTTTGAATATTACGATGTAGAAGACATTAGCAGTTTAAAGTCAACCTTAAAAGGAAAGCCACTCAGATTATCTCAGTTTGTTGATTTCCCCGATGGCGTATACCCTTGGCCCGGAGAACCAACTTTTGCTATTGTTGTCGACAATGGGAAAGTTGCTATTATAAGGGGGCCTCAAGGAACTGTTTTCGATCCAAACTTAAAAGTTTTCGTTTTTCCTGAAAAAGCTAGCTTCGATTGGAATAAACTTTCAGGAGCAGATTGGCAAGGTGCTGTCGGTGGGGCAGTATGTGGCATGATAACAGATGCTGCAGCAGGTGGTGTTGGCGCAGGTCCCGGCGCAGAAATTGGCTTTGTGGCCGGTGGTGTTGGTAGTAGTGCTGGCGAAGCTATTAGACAACTGATTTTTTACTAAGCTCATATCTTCCTTGCAATGAAAAAAATTAAAAAACCATTATTACTTGGAGCACTCTTCGGCATAGTCTTTTATATAGTTAACCTCATGTTTGAACAAATGGAAACCGGCAATATAATTTCCGGTTTGCTCCTTGTTGTCATAGGGATCCTCATGCTGGTAATAGGCGGAAGAGACATTAAGAAGAACTACAGGAATAAAAAGACAAGAACTCTGTTAAGTACAATCTTACTTTGCGTTTTTGCCATGTTAGCCTTGTCAATATTGCAGTCATACAATGTATTGACTATGTCCACCTGGTTTATGTTCACTGTACTTGGACTTGTAATGGTACTTTGTATCGTATCCATTTGGTATTTAAAACAATCAGGCCAGTTTTACTGCTCAAACAGAAAAAACGAAGGCCATTGATAAGTCTGCTCAATTGTTTTTGTGCCGGAAAAATTTAGTATTATGAAAAAGATTATCAACACCTATATTCTGCCTTTAATCTCAGTAATATTCTTCGTTTTCATTTTCCAAAGCGATAAAGATGAGAGTTTAGTTAAGTCCACTATAATAGCAGTGATTATTACTGCTCTCATCATGTTTCTGCCTAAATATTCCAATATTGATAAATCATAAATGGTGAAATAGATTTTAATGAATTAGATAACTATGACATTGGTGACGAAGTTGAAGCATACCAAAGGCAGCATAATGTGAAATATGGAATACTTGCAGAAAATTATACATTGGAAGGAACATACCTCCCCGATGGAGGATATGAAGTGACAGAGGATGAGATCAGACGTATACATCCGGGTATATATGTAAATTCCGGAACATCTAACAATAATGATCCCTCTGTAAATGGGGGGACTACAAATGATTCTTTAGGTTCTTATTAAGTGTTAAATAGTAAAAATCATGAAAAAAATTATAGTAATAATTATACTTGCATGTGTGTCGCTATGTGCGAATGCGCAAGTAAAGAAGTTAATCAATCGTATGACTATCGGTCCTGACACTTTGATAGTTGTGGAGGATTATGAGATAAAAAAAGTTGAGAGCTTAAGTGATTTATGTCTGAATCTGGCATATATCAATCATATCAATAATAATTTTGAAGACAAACATCTACAACTTCCTTTAATTTTAATTAATGGTCGAATAGAATCGGTTATTAATACAAGAACAATAAATGTTACTGAAATTAAGGATTATGCTTTGGAAATGAAGCACTCAAGAATTGCTTTATATGGATCAAAGGGAAGTTGTGGAATAATACGAATACAAACTAAATAATTTATTGAGTTGCACTTTATAACCAACCGTAACTACTAGAAGCTTAATGCATTTATGTAAGAAGCTAAGCCCTCTTTAAGCTATCAGCCAATTGCAACCCGCTGGTAGCTTTTTTTCATTTTTATTTTCCCGGTTTCAAGTAATGCATTCGTTGTTATAATTCCGCTGAATTCGTTTTCTGTGTTTTTCTGTGTTTTCCGTGGTTACTTTTTAAATCTTCTGTGCCTTCTGTGGTTGCTCTATACATCTTCCATGTATTTCGGTACTTTAAGTGGTTGCTATAAACGTCTTCCGTGTATTTCTGTGCCTTCGGTGGTTGCTTTTTACCTCTTCAGTGTATTTCCGTGCCTTCTGTGGTTACTCCTTACCTCTTCCGTGCAATTCCGTGTTTTCTGTGGTTGCTATAAACTTCTTCCGTGTATTTCTGTGCCTTCAGTGGTTGTTTTTTACCTCCCCGCTTACACCACAAAACTAACCTCCTTAAACGCATACTGCCGCTTGCTGCCTTCGGTGTCAATCAAAGTCATTAAGCCCATTTCGTTAATAGAATCAATGTATGCCATAAACTCGCCATGCTCATCATTAAATGAGTGTATACCATTTTTTCGATACAAGGCATTAAAATAATCCTTGTTGATAAGCTCCAGTCTGTTAACTTCAAGTTCATGATAGCGCTGTTGAATATTCTCAAGCAGTAACTCAAGGGTTAATTCAATATTATAGTCCTTACCTGTCAGTTGTTTTAATGAAGCCGGATTGGGAGCATCTGATTTAAATTCGTCTTGGTTGATATTCAGTCCAATACCTGCAATGCAATAATCTAAATGAGCACCCAGAATTGAATTTTCGATTAAAATACCACATACTTTAGAATCACCAACATAGATATCGTTTGGCCATTTAATGCATGCCTCAATGTTGGCCAGCTGCTTAATGGTATCTGTAATGGCCAGTGAAATTATTTTTGAGATATAGAATTGCAGATGTGGAGCCAAAAAAGAAGGCCTTAGCAATAAACTAAATGTCAGATTTTTGTTCAGTTCGCTTTCCCAGCCGTTACCAACTTGTCCGCGACCCGCTGTTTGATGAGGGGTTATAACCACACTGTACTCAGATAAATTATTGTTGCTTAAAAGCCTTTTTAATTCAGTATTGGTTGATTCCAGTTCAGGGTAAACTAAAAACTCCGGAGCAGAATATGTCATCATTACAGTTTATTGTGAAAAATTGGCAGCTAAAGCGGCACTTTATCTATTTGGCAAAAATAGGTGTTTAAAATTTTTTAAAAGTAGTATCTTTGAGCAAAAGTATGCTTTCGTGTGTTTTCTTTTTAATAGTGATGCAGAGCGTTGCAGGCATACTTTTTAATCCAAAGAATATAACTGCAAACAAAGCAACAGATAAGAGACGATTGCGAATGAATGAAGAGAATTATTCTGCCAAACAATTAGCAGAAGTCATTGTTGAAGGAATTCAGGAAAAGAAGGGCACAAATATTGCTATCTTGGATTTGTCAAAATTAGACAACACTATCTGTCAGTATTTTGTGATTTGTGAAGGCGAAAGTACAACGCAGGTTGATGCAATTGCTGACGGTGTTGAAGATTATGTGCGAGAAAAACTTGGGGATAAACCTAATCATGTTGAGGGGAAAGAAAATGCACTGTGGGTGCTGCTCGATTACTTTGATGTGATCGTACATGCTTTTCATAAAGATGAGCGAGGCTTTTATAACCTGGAAGGTCTATGGGCCGACGCTAAACGTACTGATATAGAAAACCTATTTTAATTAGAACATAAACAGATGTCAAACGAAAAACCAAATACACCGGGCGGCGATAAAGAAAAATCGAAGTTCCCGAAGTTCAATCTTTATTGGGCCTATGGTTTAATTGCTGTTGCATTGATTTTGGTCAGTCGAATGGATTTTGGACAAGGACCGCATAAAATCTCATACAGCGAGTTTAAAAAGGAAATACTAACAGGTGGTGACATTGATAATATTATAGTTATTCGTAACGAAGGTATTGCCGAGGTAACCATCAAAGAAGATCAACTTGATAACTATAAGCATCTTTTTAACGAAAACCTGACTAACTCAGGACCATCAGCAGAAGGACCTCATTTTACAGTTAACTTACCTACCATAGATAAGTTTGAAGAGGCGCTTGCAATCGCCGAAACGGAGCTCGGGGATAGTATTCCGGTTGATTATGAGAGTAGAACAGATTTTCTTGGTGAGTTTTTTACTTTTATGTGGCCGCTATTACTGTTGATTGCCATTTGGGTATTTATTTTCCGCCGAATGGGAGCCCAGGGAGGAGCTGGAGGAGCTGGAAATATATTCAATGTTGGTAAATCAAAGGCTAAGATGTTTGATAAAGAATCGGCCATCAACGTGAATTTTAAAGACGTGGCTGGTTTGGTTGAAGCCAAGCAGGAGCTGGAGGAGATAGTATCATTCTTAAAGAAGCCGGAAAAGTATACAGAACTGGGAGGTAAAATTCCGAAGGGCGCCTTGCTTGTAGGCCCTCCGGGAACTGGTAAAACCTTGTTGGCAAAAGCAGTGGCCGGTGAGGCTAACGTGCCATTCTTCAGTATGTCAGGTTCCGATTTTGTAGAGATGTTTGTTGGTGTTGGAGCCAGTCGTGTGCGTGACTTGTTTAAGAAGGCTAAAGAAAAATCACCATGTATCGTTTTCATTGATGAGATTGATGCTATTGGCCGTGCACGTGGTAAAAGCCCTAATATGGGTGCTAACGATGAGCGCGAAAATACCCTTAACCAACTGTTAACAGAGATGGATGGTTTTGGAACCAATAGTGGTGTTATTATTCTGGCAGCTACCAACCGTGCTGATATTCTGGATAGAGCCTTAATGCGTGCCGGTCGTTTCGACCGCCAGATTCATGTTGAGCTTCCCGACTTAAAAGAGCGTAAAGCCATTTTTGAAGTACACCTTCGTCCGCTTAAATTAAACGAAGATGTAGAAAGCGACTTTTTGGCTAAACAAACACCTGGTTTCTCAGGTGCAGATATTGCCAATGTGTGTAACGAAGCAGCGTTAATTGCCGCGCGTAATGATAAAAAGATTGTTGAAAAAGAGGACTTTCTGAGCGCTGTTGACCGTATTGTTGGTGGACTGGAGAAGAAAAACAAAATTATATCAAAAGACGAGAAGAAAGCAATTGCCTACCACGAAGCCGGCCATGCAACCATTAGTTGGTTATTAGAGCATGCCCATCCACTGGTAAAGGTAACTATTGTACCTCGCGGAAAAGCTTTAGGTGCAGCCTGGTATTTGCCGGAAGAGCGTCAGTTAACAACTACTGAGCAGATTCTTGATGAGATGTGTTCAACGCTTGGAGGTAGAGCAGCAGAGGAAATCATGTTTGGTAAAATCAGTACAGGTGCCTTAAATGATTTGGAAAAAGTAACTAAGCAGGCCTATGCCATGGTGTCATATTACGGTATGAGCAACAAAGTTGGTAATATCAGTTATTTTGATTCATCAGGCCAGTCGGACTACTCCTTTAGCAAGCCTTACAGTGAAAAGACTGCCGAGTTAATGGACCAGGAAGTTGGTTTAATTGTTGATGAACAGTACAAGAGAGCCAAGCAACTACTGGTTGATAATCATGAAAAACACACTAAGCTGGCTGAGTTGTTACTTGAAAAAGAGGTGATATTCAGTGAAGACTTAGAGAAGATCTTTGGTAAGCGTAAGTTATCTGAACATGTGATTGTTGAAGATGATGATGATACTGAAGATGAAAAAAGCATAAAGGCTGAAGGTATTGAGTCTGAAGAAACGAAAGCAAAAGAAGAAGGTTCATCAGAAGAGAATGGACAAGAAGCTTAAAGAAAGATCAGATAAAGCGCGAGAACGAATTTTAAATCGTCTTAACAGTGCTTGTGAAAATAATAACGGACCAACTACGGATGCGAGTTGGTCCGTTCGTGTTTTTCCTGAACCTGAAAACCTGTTGCAGACTTTTGTAGATGAGTTTGAAAAAGTGAGTGGACAGGTCATTTATTGTAATTCAAAGAGCGATATTACCCAACACCTGAAAGAATTATGTAAAAGCAAGTCTTGTCAGAAAGTTTTTTGTATTGATGACGAACTGTTGCCATTTATCCCTGAAGATTTAACCCTCGTTGGAAAAGATGACTTTACAGACACAGAGGTGAGTGTTACGCGCTGTGAATTTTTAATTGCCCGTTCAGGCTCCATAATGGTGAGCTCGGCCCAACAATCGGGTCGCAGGGCCAATGTATACCCTGCAGTGCATATCGTGGTGGCTAATGAAGATCAACTCGTTCCTTTTCTTGAAGATGCTGTTAAAGGGTTGAAAAAAAAGTACGAAGATGACCTGCCTTCACAAGCAACCATAATAACAGGACCAAGTCGTACAGCTGATATTGAAAAGACATTGGTAATGGGAGCTCATGGTCCAAAAGAATTAATTCTGTTCATTCATAAATAGAATCTAATATTTCCTGCATGGTATCATAAATACTCCCGATTTTCTTTTTTATCAGGATATGTTAACTTTGCAGCACTAAAGACGATCAATGAATAATTTCTTACAGCGCACATTAACAGGCATCTTGTTTGTAGGAGCAGTTGCAGGCTCCATATTTGTACACCCAATAGCTTTTTTTCTGGTTTGTATCGTCGTAGCTGTAATTGGAATGTTGGAATTGGGACGCTTACTGGAACGCAAGTATGGGAAGCTAAATATTTTCGCAGCTCTGCTTCTGGGGATTACTTTTCAGGTTTTAGTATTTCTGGATACCCAGGGTTACATTGAACGTAGCTGGTATGTTATTTTAATGCCACTTGTATGGCTGCCATTCGTTTATGAGTTGTTTAAAGGAGGTGAAAATCCCTTTCAACGTATTGCACTAACACTTTTACTTCCGGTATACGTGGCCCTTCCATTATCATTCTTGTTCTTAACAGGTTGTATTAATGGTACTTTTCAGGCAGCCATATTACTGGGCTTCTTTATTCTGGTTTGGTGTAATGATAGTGGAGCCTATGTAGTTGGTGTAACAATAGGAAAACATAAACTGTATGAACGTATTTCACCTAAAAAAACCTGGGAAGGATTTATTGGTGGAGTTGTTTTCACCATAATTGCAGGAATAGTAATTTTCTCAATTACAAAAATTGCATCTTTACCGGTTTGGATTGCCGCAGCACTGATAGTATCGATATTTGGTACAATTGGTGATTTGGTTGAATCAATGCTAAAACGAAACGTTGATATAAAAGATTCTGGATCAATATTACCGGGGCACGGTGGTGTTCTTGATCGTTTTGATGCAGTATTATTTGCAGCGCCAATGATATTTGCGCTTTTTGTTTTATTTGGATAATTAAGTTTTAAAATACAATGACAATACACAAGGAAGGATTCGGAACAATAATAGTAGTACTGGCATTTTTGTTGGCCGTCAACACCGGAATTTATTTTTTAGGTGGCGTAGAGCTTACAAAATATACCACTTTGGCATCATTTATTGTATTTGCCCTGGTACTAAACTTCTTCCGTAATCCTAAGCGTGAAGCTTTAATTCAGGATGGTGCTATTATTGCACCGGCAGATGGTAAAATTGTAGCCATTGAAGAAGTAGAAGAAGATGAGTATTTAAAGACCAAGTGCCTGCAGGTTTCCATTTTTATGTCGGTATTTAATGTGCATATCAATTGGTTTCCTATTAAGGGTATCGTAAAATACTTTCGCCATCACAATGGCCGTTTTATGGCAGCATATTTGCCTAAATCATCTACAGAAAATGAGCGAACAACAGTGGTGATTGAAAATGAAAAGGGTACACAAATATTGGTTAGACAGGTAGCAGGAGCTATGGCGCGGAGAATTGTTTGTTACGCCAAAGAAGAGACTGGTATTTCACAAGGCCAGCAAATGGGATTCATTAAATTTGGTTCGCGTGTTGACTTGTATTTACCTTTAGATACGCGTATTGACGTAAAGCTGGAACAAAAAGTAACAGGGCGTCAAACTATTTTAGGCTGGTTTAAATAGAGAATATTTTCACTGAACATAGGGAGCTGTCAGCAATGACAGCTCTTTTTTTATCTATATATTATTAATTAATCCCCGCTATGCGGGTTATTCTTAGTGCTCTTCGTGGCTTCAGTATTTTCAAAATCGTCCTCCTTAACCTCCCCAACGATACCAACAACAAACCAAAGCTTCACCTTCCTGACATTCCGTGTAATCTTGTGGTTTCAGTGCTTTTAAAACAGTCTTCCTTTATATAATTTATTCCCCTTGCATAATTAAAAAGGAATCAAACAAATCAATATAACTCAAAACTTCTGAGTATTTAGTTTGTTAAAAACCTGAGTTCGATTAAAATTACAGAGCTCAATTATTTAAGGAAAAGCTAAGTGTTTCGCTTATAAATATTCATTTTCATCGTCATATATGTTCACCATAGCTCGCTATGCTTTGACAGACATTCCTTGAAACTAAACATTTATAAGCGATTTGAGCCAGAAATTTTATATCAAATTCAGGTTAATAGGAGGCAAAGGCCTGATATAAAAAGAGTATGTAAAAGATTTATTTAATGAAAATAGGTAATTAAATACTTTTATATATTTTTATCGCCATATTTTATTTTGAAAAGAAGTCGTTAACAAAATCGAAATACTATGAGTCAATCATTATCTATGACAGGAAATATGTCTAAATCTAAAGAGGCCGGCTTAAGCGGAGTTTGGCTCTTTATCTTTATAGAGTTGCTGCTTTTTGCAGGCTTGTTTCTGTTATACGGGATTTATCGATATAAAAATGCTGTGGCATTTGATTTAGCAGCTACCGAGTTGAGTGTAACGTCAGGTGTTTTAAATACCATTATTATCCTTTCGGGTAGTTTGGTCATGGCATTTACTTCAATTGCTATTCGTAAAGGAAATAAGATGGCAGCACTGTTTTGGCTGCTTACTGCTCTCTTTATTGGTTTTATGTTTTTAACAAACCGATATTTTGAATGGAAAGGGCGAGTTGATTTTGGTTTGTTTCCCGGAAGTGAGGAACTGGCTCGTTTGGGGCATGGCGATATTTTGTTTTTTGGCCTTTACTTTTTTATGACTGGTCTGCATGCACTTCATCTTCTGGCCGGATTTGTGGTTCTGATATATGTAACAGCACAGGTTAATAATAACACCTTAAATGCCAATAACTATTCAGCCCTTGAAAAAGCTGGTGCTTACTGGCACTTAGCAACATTAATCTGGGTATTAGTTTTTCCTTTGTTTTATTTATTGTAGGTAAAATTTAAAAGCATTTAGAAATGGATAATCAAAATACAGTTTCTGCAAAATCATATATTTTCGTATTTATAGGGTTAATAATATTAACATTAATATCTACCGGACTGAGCACCTTAAATTTAGGCTACCTAAATCCATTAATTGCCATTGGATTAGCCGTAGTTAGTGCAGGTGTTGTGCTTAATAAATTTATGAATATTAAGCTTGATGGCAGTTTTGCCCGATTACTGATTGCTGGTATTCTTGTGCTAGCCCTGCTGATTTTCTTTGTTGGGTTTGTTGGATAAGTTAAATTGATGAAGATATTATAAAGCCTCCTTAAAGATTTTTAAAGGAGGCTTTATTCATTTCTGGCAGATAATCTGATAAAAAATATTTATGATGCTTGATATGTGGTTTTAATAGCTAAAAGGAACTCGATTTCTTTAGTGATCTTTTTGTTTTTCGTTTTAAAAACCTGACGAATAATAATAAGGCAGTCAGACTGACAATTGTCCCTCCAAGCGAAATTAAAATAAGCCAGGCTTGTCGTATGCCTTCAAAATGGGAAAAGAAACCAAATTTAAAAGTATGTAAGCCCTGGTATAGCCACCATTGAGCCAGGCTTGAATTATTCACCACCTTAACTAGTTCTCCGGTCTGATGATCGATATATAAGCGCGTGTTATATGTGTCATCCAATGCCACTTCATAAACCGGTAAGGGCATTAGGCGTTTGGGATTATACCTGTAGTAAGAATTGTAGTCGCTTAATAATTCTGTCTTGTATTGTTTGTGTGGAATAAGAGCCTTAAGATTCTTTTCAAGCAAGGACTCAGAAACCTTTGGAAGCTTTGTTATAGTTCCTGCAATTGTGGTGTAGTAATCAGGATTTTTTGCATCGTTAGAATAAACACTGTAATAGCTCCGTCCCAATGTGTTATTAAAAGTTATTTGTTTGACTGAAGTTAATTCTTCCCTCTTTAGTAGTTGAGTGAATGTGGGATGGCAAGTGCTATCAGTCATACTTTGCTTATTCCACATCTGGTAATAATTAACAGACTTATCGCGTGCAATAATCCAGTCAGGTATTTTGGTCAGCGACATAAGGCCGCTTAATATGAAAGTAAATACAAAGCAACCAAATATTAAACCGCCTAAATGATGCCATCTGAGTGTTTCTTTTTTATAAGGGCTCATGAAGTGTGCTCTTCTTTTTAAGCGAATAAAACCGATTATTATGCCTGATAAGCATACAAAACAACCAATAGCGCTAAGCCAGATTACTACATCTGACCATAGCCTGACATTTAGGCGAAGATTTTTAAAATAGACCCAATGCGGAATTGCTCCCAGCCAGGCATAGAGCCTTGACTGACGTGTTGTTTCCTGCACGATCTGGCCTTTTGTTGATGATACATAAACATGGGTTCCGGCCTTATCTTTCAGCTTGTATTTATAAATGGGAAAATAGACTTTGTAGTACGACCAGGGAATCCATTGATCAAAGTCATTTAGTACTTCGATATGTTCAATTGCTGAAGAAAAGTTCGATTCTAAGATGCTTCGGCAGCCTGTTTCATTTAACGGTTGAACCCGTTTTAAACTGTAGGCATTATAGATGGCCGGCTTGCGGCCAGTAAACCGATAAATGGGTTGGCCGTTAAGTATTTCAAGTGTTACCCCAGAACCAGGATACTTATCCGTCAAGCTTTGTGGTGATGTCACTATTTCACGACCTGAGAATGAACTCAGGCCATGAAAATAGCTTTGTGGTCGTGGTTTGGGAAAGGAATGATAGATCATGATAAAGCCGGAAATGAACCAGACCACAAATAGCAAACTCATCACAAATCCTGTCCATTTGTGAATAAGGAAGAGGTACTTCTTTAAATGTTTTATCATTACCTATATTAAAAGTTTAAACTAATTGATGCCTCATATGATCGGCCCATACCAGGAACGTATTGGTTACTGAATACAGAATTATCATAGTACTCTTCGTTAGCTATATTATTGGCATTTAAACGCAGTGTTACCTTATCGAAGGTGTATGCCATGGTTGCATCGCAAACAGTGTAAGACGGTAAAACGTATGTATTAGATGAATTGGTAAAAATATCATCAGTATAGCGTGCGCCGGCACCGAGGCTTAACTTTTTAAACAGACCACTTTGAATGGTATAGTTAATCCATGCGAACAGTTGGTTTTCAGGGGCGTTCTGAAGTGTGTTACCTTCTTTACCTGAGCCATTGGAATATGGATTGTCAGCAAACTCCTTATACTTCGCCTTATTGAGACTGTATCCGGCATTAATAAACAGTCCCACAGCCGGGCGTGCCATTGCATCTAACTCAAAACCTTTAGAGTCAACCTTGCCAACCTGACCGTAAATTCGATTTTGATTTTCATCATTTGTTCTGCCCAGGTATTCAACTATGTTTTCTTTTACTATATAGTAAGCACTACCGTTTAAACTTAAGGTATGTCCTAACTCCCACTTAAAGCCTGCTTCTGCCTGGTAACCTTTTTCCGGTTCATATAATTCTTCTCCGTCTTCAGGATAGAATTGCTTTCCATTGGCGTCTAAATAGATGTATGATTCGTTGTAGGTAGTGCGAAGAGGACGAAAGAAACTCGAAACGGATGCATATAGTGAGAGATCTTCGTTAGGCAGATAAACGATACCTGATCGGTATGAGAAGGCTTTATTAGTTATTGACTTTTCTGGTTTTTTAGGATCAAAATCATAATCAAGTCCACTGGTAATGCTGGCGTCCCTTCGGGCATATTGATAGTAATCGAATCGACCGGCAATCATTAACTTAAGCTTTTCTGTAATATCCATTATATCTTGAAAATACAATCCGTGTGATTGATCATCCATTACGGCTGCACCCGAAAATTGTGTTTTTAGATAGCCATGGTTAAGGATTGGATCTGATACGGCAATTTTGGCATACAGTCCTTGTCCGTAGACATCGTATGACGAATCATAGATCAAATCAGGATTGTTCTCAACATCACTTAAACTTGGAAGATTGTATCCCTTGTAGCTTATTCTGTCAACATACAGAAAGGAGTAACCGGCAACTAAGCTATGCTTTACAGAACCGGTGTTGAATTGTGTATAATAGTCGGCATTGTACTGGTATGTTTTAGTCTTATGTGAGAAGCGCAAAGGGAAAGTACGTTGCAAACTATCGATGGAAATGTACTTTTTACTATCACCACTCATGTAATAATGCTTGTAAATTGCATTGTCAGAAGTAAGGTAGCTCAATGATTCAGTTGAGAAATAATCTATATCATCATCGTTGTATGATATACTGTTGATCAATTTACTTTTGGAACTTAACGAATGCTCCCAGGATGCTGAGATATTGCTGTTTTTGTGTTTTAGAAAGTCGGCCGGATCATTATAGCGCTGTTCGCGTTTAAAGCCTGCAGGTAAGTCGCCAATTGAGTATACATGCTTATCGGTATTGGTCTCAAAAACATCTTGTGATAATGCTGGTAGCCCTGTTTCAGTACCGTATAAATCATCGTTAGCACCAAGCTTTAGTTTTATCACATCTGCATCTGACAAATGAAAGTCAAGAGCAAGGTATACATTAGCAATCTTAGTGTTATTGTCGCGCCAGCCCTCACTGTCAGTATAGCCGGCATCGAATCGATAGTTTAATTTTGAGCTTAGAGCACCACCTGCTCCCACTTGCATTTGCCTGTTATTCCACGTACCGTAGCTTAAACGAGCATTATAATTAGCCACTGCTGTGGGTTGCTTACGAACGATGTTGAGGATCCCCCCCACTGCTGAGTGGCCATACATAACCGATGCCGGGCCTTTAAGGTATTCGATGCTTTCAACAGCTGTAAGACTTGTTACCGGTGCACTATTGGACCAGTTCATTCGTTCGTCTCGCATACCATCAACCATTATAACAGGGCGTCCAAATCCTCTGAAGTTAAAGGTTTGAAAGCCACCATAATTAATGGAAGATCTGACACCCGTCGTATAGCGCACGGCATCGTTTATGTTGTTAACCCCGCGTATATCAATCATTTGTCTGTTAACGCTTGATGTGGCAATTGGTATGTGTTTTAGTGGAACAACTGTTTTTAAAGCCGTCTGTTTTTTGGTGAATACCACATCGGCATCAATTTCAATTTCTTTGATCAGAAATGTGTCCTGATCCATGGTCTGCGAAAATGCCATATGGCATAATAGTGTCATTAAGACACTTGTAACGATTTGTTTCATATGTATTTGTCTATTAAAAAATGTTCTTAACAGACAATATTCAAAAGGGAAATAAAATGTATGATACGCCAAAGCCATCAACCTGCTTTTATCCCGAAAGCAAAGAATACTGTCGCGCATACAGGCAGGTCTTCTGGCTCACCCCATTCTGAAAAGCCTTCCCATTAACCATCGGTTAACAGTGGCATGCAGATTTCAGAATATGAAGGGGCTTACAGCTGCGGGTACAGCTCCGGATTTGCACCGGATTCCCTTTTCATTGCATAGGCCGATAAGGCACTTTGCAAACCTAAATGCGGCGCAAATGTAGATATTTTTTGGATAGAAAAAAGGAATTGGCATTAAAATGTTTAATTGTAATATCAATAAGTCAAACAAAATATTCGAATACATGATTTATTCCAAATCTTATTATCAATGAACATTTCTGCTTTTACACTCTACCCGCTTTTTCCTATCTTTCACCAAAAATTATAATCATGCATGACGATTTAAAACAGGCACTTGAAGTATTACGCAATGGCGGTATTATCCTGTATCCTACCGACACCATTTGGGGAATTGGTTGTGATGCAACAAATGCTGAAGCAGTTAAACGAATTTATGAGTTAAAGCAACGTGCAGATTCAAAAAGCATGTTGGTTTTGTTAGATAACACAGCAAAGCTTGGAGGCTATGTAAATGACATACCTGAGGTGGCTTATGATATGGCTGAGTTAACAACCAAGCCATTAACTATTATATATGACGATGCCAAGAACCTGGCACCTAACCTTCTGGCTGAAGATGGAAGTGTGGGAATTCGAATTACTGAAGAACAGTTCTCCAATCAACTGTGTGCACGATTTAAAAAGCCAATTGTATCAACATCGGCTAATATCAGCGGAGAAGCATCCCCTCAAAATTTTGGAGAAGTAAGTGATGCTGTAAAAGCAGGTGTGGATTACATAGTAAATTTCCGTCAGGAAGAGACAAAAAATCCGGCACCATCGAGTATTATTAAGTTGGCAAAAGATGGCCAGGTAACAATTATTCGCGAATAATCGGATGGAAGAAATTCAATTTAACCATAGTACCCCTGTGCAAGTGCGATTCAACGATGTTGACGGACTCGGACATGTAAACAATACGACTATTCAGGAGTATTTTGACTTAGGTCGCATGTATTATCTTAACGAAGTGTTTGGTGATACCGTATTTAAGGGTGATGAAACCGTTATTGTCGTTAATATAAATACCGACTTCTTCTCGCCTGTTTATCTGAAAGACGATATGGAAGTTAAAACAGCTATTGTTTCAATAGGTACCAAGAGTTTAAAAATGGTACAGCAGGTTGTTTGTAAGCCAACTCAGGCTGTAAAAGCAACATGTAAGTCCGTTATGGTAGGCTTTAACAAAACGACAGAAGAGTCGCTGGAATTATTACCTGATTGGCGCAAAGCTATCAGTAATTGGGAAAAGAAACCTTTATAAACTATCAGACCTTATGGCTACGAGAACCATAAGGTCTTTTTCTTTCTTGTTGTGCATTCTACATCCGGGGAGCAGTCATAAGCTGAGGGGCTTATATACTTGAAGAGATTACATCTCAATTAAACCTTCAGGAAGATCAAATATCACTAATTGTTGTTCATCATCAATTCCTGCAATAAAATGTTCAACAATAGGAATTAATAGCTCTTCTCCGTTGTTGTCTATCTCAAACAAAGGATTCTTTGAAATATCGCGTATAGCAACAATTTCGCCAATGTGTCCGTGACCAACAGCCTGACACTGGTAGCCAACTAACTGATAGGCAGAAAAAGCTTCAGCAGACTCATCACCTGCAACATCTTCATTGGTTTTTCTGACATATACCGGTGCATCCATTAAGCTCAAAGCTGCCTTGTCGCTTTTTACCTGCTCGAATTTGACCAAAACATCAGAATGGTTTTTTTCGCGTGCTTCATTCAGATAAAAAGGTACCAAGCCCCCATCTAAATCCAGAAAAAGGAATTCGGTATCCATGTCATCGATAGAAAATTCGTCGAATAAACGAACAACCATTTCACCGGCTATGCCATGCGTTTTCACAATAACGCCGATTTGGCGACAGGTATGCTTATCAATCATTGCTAATAACTTTAGCTGACAAAGGTATAATAAAAAGTATTGTGCTTACTTGCCTCTATTATATAAAAAAGCTTTCCAGCGTTCTTCAGGTAGATGTGCCTCTTCCATCGCTGCCCGTGACAGACTAAAGAATAAATCGGATAAGCGATTAATAAATAGTAAGATTGGTCTTTCTACCGGATGCTCGCGATGCAGAGCAGTTAATTTACGTTCGCCCCTTCGCAGTTGAGAACGTACTACGTGACATAGTGCTGACACTTCATTACCTCCTGGTAAAATAAAATGATCTGAACGACTGCTCAAGGCAGATTCAATGTCATCTATCCATTGCTCACAAAACTTATCCATGTTCTCCGGCAGTGGCATGGTGTTTTTCTCTTTTAGTTCTGCTGGTGTGGCCAGATGGCTCATGGTATTCATGAGTTCAACCTGAATATTATGTAATTTATCCTGCCATTCGTGTTCGGGTTCCAGTTTAGCTCTTAGTAATCCGATGAATGAATTGACTTCATCAAAAGTGCCATATGCATCAACTCTGATGTCGTCTTTATTAACTCTGACACCACCCAATAAATCAGTTTGACCTCTATCTCCTGTTTTGGTATATATCTTCATGTTAAATGTTTCAAAACCCAATAAACTCTGGGAAAGTTATCTATTAACACTCTGAACAAACAGGAAATAAAAAGGTTTGAAAATTTTATTTACGCTAAGCAAAAACTCAAGTATCATACCTTGAGTTGGGTTAATTGTTTTAACTCCCCCTCAATACAAGTATAGGCTAATTAGTTTTTTAACTAAGATTTTTCAATTGAGTTAATAAGCTTAAGGTTGAAAAACAAGATGGCAATTGAATATCCAAATAGTACACTGGATCTGATCCATCTTTCTTCAAACACCGCAAAAAAACCAAGTATACTACTAACAAGGAATAACAGTAATAAGGTAATTGCTAAAACTTTTTTCAGGGTCATAACGACGTTTTTTTAGGGGTTAATCAAAGTTATTGGAAATGCTTGTTATTATTTTTATTGTCAAACATAATGAAGTTAATTCTTAATTCCATCAGGGAAATTGGTATTTGAAAAGAAATTTCAAGGAATTTTATTTTGGATTACTTCTGGTTGATGGTAATGCGTTTATCGCCTAAAACCAATATTTGAAAGTAAAACCTGGTTATGTAACTAAACCATTACTGTAAAATCCTTGTTTATCCTGTTGATGAATTGTTAAAATTGAATTATGAACAAACTGGCAAACATACGTGAGCATTACCATAAGGGGACTTTAAGCAGATCAGAGTTACATAACAATCCATTTGAGCAATTCAATTCCTGGATGGATGATGCTATTAAAGCACAATGTAATATGCCTACCGCAGTAACACTTGCGACGGTTGGTAAGGACGGTATGCCTAATTGCCGCATTGTTTTGTTAAAAGAAGTCTGCGATGGTGGTTTTGTGTTCTTTACTAATTACAATTCTGAAAAAGGACTTGAGTTAAAGAATAATATGGCGGCTCTAAACTTTTTCTGGCCTGAATTAGAAAGGCAGGTAAGGATAAGAGGCATAGTTGAGAAAGTATCCTCTAAAAAGTCGGATGAATATTTTCAATCAAGACCACGTGAAAGCCAACTGGGAGCATGGGCATCTAATCAAAGCGAAGTGGTAGAGAACTACGATGAGTTATTGAGGAACTATTCCCGACTTGAGTTAAAATATAAAGACGATATTATTCCGCGTCCTGTCCATTGGGGTGGCTATATTGTTAAAGCGCTATCAATAGAATTTTGGCAGGGCAGGGACAATAGAATGCATGATCGTTTTCAATATAATTTTGAAAATGAACACTGGAACATCAGGCAGCTGGCTCCTTGATGGTGAGTTTATTCAGCTCATGTAACATTTATGCAACTGGGTATATCGGCTTTATTTAGTTAAGCCATGGAATACACTTTCAAGATTCTGCTCATTTCGAGTCATGGTCAAAATGCTTAATTCGCTGTTAACCGCGAAGTTGAATATAGCTTTTCGAACATCAGAGCTGGCATCTATATTAACCTCTGTTTTGGAGAGCTGATCAACAGATATGATGCCATCAATATTTTTTATTGAAGCTATATCCGGTTCCTTATCAAACTCAACAAAAACTATTGAGTTGCCACTTTTTTGTAAGACCGATAAATCTGTTGAAGGATGATCTACCACTACTTCACCACGATTTAGAATGATAACACGTTCGCAGATGGCTTCAACCTCCTGCATTATATGTGTACTCAGCATAACCGTTTTTTCTTTACCAACGGTTTTAATCAGGTTTCTGATTTCCAGTATTTGGTTGGGATCAAGACCTGTAGTTGGCTCGTCTAATATTAACACTTCAGGATCGTGAATTAATGCCTGTGCCAGACCAACGCGCTGTCGATAGCCTTTTGATAAAGTGCCAATCTTCTTATTCTGCTCAAGTGTCAGACCGGTTAACTCAATCATTTCTTTAACTCGCTGCTTTTTTTCAGGAAGTTTATAGAGTTCAGCAACCATCAAAAGGTATTCCTTCACATACATATCCAGGTAAAGCGGATTGTGTTCAGGTAAATAGCCTATTTTTCTTCTGAAGGTATCGGTATAATCGCCATTGCTAATGCCGCAAACTTCAACATCGCCGGCCGATTGCGGTAGTAAGCCTGAAATTATCTTCATCATGGTTGATTTACCGGCACCATTAGGTCCCAAGAAACCAACTATCTCGCCTGATGAGATAGAGAAAGAAACACCCTTTAAGGCTTTTTGCTGTCCAAATTCCCTGACAACATCTTTTACTACAATCGACATAATAGAACAGATTTAGAAATCAAAAGTATCAATTAACTCGGCCAAATAAAAGTAAAGACAAAAAAGCTGTTGTCAATAACATAAGCATTGGGCTTAAAATGAACATTAATATCTATTTTTGCATTTATTCTTTGAACCTAGAAAAAGAGCAATGTCAAAAGAACCATTATACTGCGAAGATTTATTCAACTATCATCGGAATCCTACACGAAAAGTGGACGTTGGGTCTGCTGCTATTGGCGGAGATAGTCCTGTTCAGATACAATCAATGACCACCACCAATTCTATGGACGCTGAGGCAACGGCAGCTCAGGTGATGAGTATTCTGGATGAAGGTGCAGATATAGTTCGTATTACAACACAGGGACGCAGTGAAGCGCATAACCTTGAAAACATTAAAAAGATTATTCGCGATAAAGGCTATGAGGCCCCATTGGTGGCCGACATTCACTTTAATCCAAATGCAGCTAAAGTTGCAGCGTCCAATGTTGAGAAGGTTCGTATTAATCCGGGCAATTTTTCCGGTGGAGCAAAAAAGTTTATGCTCGACTATACTGATGAGCAGTATGATGAAGAACTTAAGTTGGCCAAAGAAAAGCTTAGTTCCTTTATTAATGTTTGTAAGCAATATGGTACAGCTATTCGGGTTGGAACAAATCATGGTTCATTGTCCGATCGAATTATGAGCCGCTATGGTGATACACCACAAGGCATGGTTGAAGCCTGTATGGAATACCTTCGTATGTGCGAAGAGCTGGATTTTAAAGATATTGTTTTGAGTATTAAAGCCAGCAATACCCGTATTATGGTTCATACAGTGCGCTTATTGGTTGTTGCCATGAAGAAGGAAGGGATGAATTACCCGCTGCATTTGGGTGTTACTGAAGCAGGAAGTGAAGATGAAGGTCGTATAAAATCTGCTGTAGGAACCGGTGCCTTGTTGGTTGATGGTTTGGGTGATACTATTCGTGTGTCCTTAACTGAAGACCCGGAAAAAGAGGTTCCCGTTGCTACCAAGCTTGTAGATTATATAAAAGCGCGCGATGGACATAAAAAGATAGAAAGTGTAGCTACTGCCGGTTTCACTCCTTTTGAGTACAACCGAAGGAAGACACATGCTGTTTTAAATATTGGTGGTGATAATACAGCAGTTGTCATTGCTGATGCTACAGATCGATTTGTAAAGGGAGAAAAGCTTAAGGCCGACTATTCATTTATTGAATTGCCGGAGGATGTTAAAAATCATTATCAACACTACATCATTCCATTTGCCGGCTGGAAGACGGGAAATACATCAGGAAAAACCTATCCCGTTTTAAATAGCATTGAATTTCTTGAAACGGAAGATTTACCGTCAATATGTTTTTTGTCAATCTCTTATGAGGAGTTAAATGTTGATGTTATAAACAAACTGAGAGAGGATAAAAATGTTGTTATACTGCTTCAGTCAAGCCATATTAACGCGCCTGTTGAGCAGAGAGCTTTTATCTTCAGGATGAATGAAGCAGGTTTAACCCATCCGGTGGTTTTGCATAATCGATATTCGGAAGATGAAGCTGAGGATTTTCAGATTAGATCAGCTGCTGATGCGGGCATTTTGTTTTTGGATGGATTTGCAGATGGTATTTACCTTGAAAACGAAGGCCGATTATCACATTCAGATGTTCTCACTACAGCTTTTGAAATTCTTCAATCATCAAGGGTTCGTTTCACAAAAACGGAGTTTATCTCCTGTCCGGGATGCGGTCGTACTTTATTTGACTTGCAGGAAACAACAAAGCAGGTAAAAGCACGTACTTCTCACCTGAAAGGGTTAAAAGTTGCTGTTATGGGATGTGTTGTGAATGGCGTGGGTGAAATGGCCGATGCTGACTATGGATACATAGGTTCAGGGCCCGCAACCGTTAGCTTGTTTAAAAAACGTGATTTAATAAAGCGAAACCTGCCGCGTGAGGAGGCAGTGGAAGAGTTAATTCAGCTAATAAAAGAACATGGAGACTGGGTAGATCCTGTTTAGAATCGTTTTTTAATCAAAGAAATACAGCCAGTCATGGATTTTTTTGTCTGTTAGGAATGATTTTTTTGCTATGTGGGTCTATTTTTATAAATTGCGTTTCTCAAAAATTAACTAACTGAGTCTAGCCTAAATGAAACGGATATTTCTTTTATTCTTTGCCACGGTTTTAACCATAATGAGTGCTCAAGCAGGTGAGATTGAGCTTAGAGGTACATTTCAGGGAGAAAACCTGTATGTAAAGAATCCATTTGCCGCTTCCGGTGTGGGTTTTTGCGTTTACGAGGTGACCGTGAATGGTCAGACGACTACAGATGAAATTAACTCCAGTGCTTTTGAAATTGACTTGGGTGTTTACCAATTTGTTATTGGTGAGGCACTGATTGTTGAAATTAAATACAAAGACGGATGTGAGCCTAAAGTACTAAATCCTGAAGTATTGAATCCTAGAGCTACATTCGAAGTTGGTAATATCAATGTCACTAATGATAAGCTTAGCTGGGAAACTTCAAAGGAGTCTGGTTCATTACCATTTATTGTGGAGCAATACCGCTGGAATAAATGGGTGAAAGTTGGTGAAGTTGAAGGAAAGGGTGCCATTCAAACGAATTCTTACGAAGTGACTGTAAGGTTGCATAGTGGTGAAAACAAATTCCGTGTTAAGCAGATTGATTATCGCAATAAGCCGCGTTACTCTGATGAGGTTAAGAGTATTTCTACAAAAGCAGAAGTAACTTACGGACCGAATAAGGTGGTTGATAAATTAACCTTCTCTTCTCCTACATTATATGAAATATATGATGAGTATGGTGGAATTGTATTTAAAGGTTATGGTTCAGAAGTTAATGTAGCGGGAATTGAAAAAGGCCGTTACTACATTAATTATGACAATAAAATGGAGCGATTCACAAAAAAATAAACTGAGTAATTCAGATAATAAAAGGTGATTCGCTGCGAGTCACCTTTTTTTATATAAAATTGATAGAAAAACGAGTAATTCACTTGCATTTAATCAATGAGTTAGTTGTCAATAAAAACAAATCATTAATTTTGCAATCCTGAAATTAAATAGAAATAAAATGGAACAGATTCGTCGAACAAAAATTGTAGAGCTGTTGAAAAGTATCGAATATGGTACTCAAGCAAATGTGAAAGGTTGGGTAAGAACCAAGCGAGGTAATAAACAAGTTAATTTTATTGCTTTAAATGACGGGTCATGCATTCATAATATACAGGTAGTGGTTGATGTGCCAAACTTTGATGAGGAGTTGTTAAAGCGCATTACTACCGGCGCTGCTGTATCTATCAACGGTGAGATTACAGAGTCAGCAGGTAGCGGACAAAGTGTTGAGATTCATGCGAAGGAAATTGAGGTGATGGGAGATTGTGATCCTGAAAAATATCCTATTCAACCTAAAAAGCATACGCTTGAGTTTTTGCGTGAAAACGCTCACCTTCGTTATCGTACTAATACTTTTGGAGCTATTGCACGTATCCGTCACGCCATGATTTTTGCTGTGCATGAATTCTATACCAAAAAAGGCTTTATCAACATTCATACACCAATTATCACAGCATCTGATGCAGAAGGAGCCGGTGAAATGTTTAAAGTAACCACTTTAGACTACGATAATATGCCGCGCACCGAAGAAGGAGAGATTGATTATTCGCAAGACTTCTTTGGTAAAGCAACTAACCTGA
Source organism: Bacteroidales bacterium (assembly GCA_022361295.1). Taxonomy (GTDB): domain Bacteria; phylum Bacteroidota; class Bacteroidia; order Bacteroidales; family Marinilabiliaceae; genus Carboxylicivirga. The sequence goes on along the minus strand of JAKSBD010000461.1, from coordinate 13,246 downwards.
CTGTTTCAGGACAGTTGGAAGGTGAGTTGGCAGCTTTGGCAATGGGTGAGATTTACACTTTCGGACCGACATTCCGTGCCGAGAATTCTAATACTTCACGTCACCTGGCTGAATTCTGGATGATAGAACCGGAGATGGCTTTTTATGATCTGGATGACAACATGGATTTAGCAGAGGAGTTCTTGAAATATCTGATCAACTACGCACTTGATAACTGCATGGATGATCTGAAGTTCTTAAGCAAGCGTCTTCAGGATGAGGAGAAGAACAAGAAAGCTGATGAGCGTTCAATGGAGTTAGTTGAAAAACTTCAGTTTGTATTAGCCAATGATTTTATCCGACTGCCATATACGGAGGCTATTGAAGTGTTGAGAAACTCTAAGCCAAACAAAAAAGGTAAATTCAAATATCCGATTGATGGCTTCGGTAGTGATTTACAATCGGAGCATGAGCGTTACTTAGTTGAGAAGCACTATAAAAAGCCTGTGATCTTAACTGACTATCCAAAAGACATCAAAGCGTTCTATATGAAGCAAAATGATGATGGAAAAACGGTTCGTGCCATGGATGTATTGTTCCCTCAGATTGGTGAGATTATTGGTGGTTCGCAACGTGAAGAAGATTACGATAAACTGGTTACTCGAATGAAGGAGATGGATGTACCTGCTGAAGAAATGTGGTGGTATTTAGATACGCGCCGTTTTGGTTCGGTTGTTCATAGTGGATTCGGTCTTGGTTTCGAACGATTAATGTTGTTTGTGACAGGTATGGGTAACATCCGCGACGTAATTCCTTTCCCTCGCGCACCTAAAACAGCTGAATTTTAAGCCAGGTAGAAACTTAATTATATTAAGATGCCGGTTTTCATTGAAAACCGGCATTTTTCGTCTTAAGCCATATTATTCGTCAAAAATAACGCTGCTTCTTACTGTTTTGATTAATAAATCTTAATTTTGTTCGAGACACACGATAGTTTCAAAACGTGAAGTCGATACAGGAATGAAAAGATTGAAACGATAGGGATGTTAAAACAGAGTTTACAACAAAAGCTACTACAAAAATTATCACCACTTCAAATACAGGTGATTAAATTGTTGGAGATACCAACAGCACAATTGGAGCAGCGCATTAAAAAAGAATTGGAAGAAAATCCGATTCTGGAGCTCGAACGCGAACAGCCGGACCCTGATAAAGACGAGCCGGAAACTTCTGAACCAGAGGTAGAGCGTGATGAACTGTCTATTGATGAATATATCAATAACGAAGACATTCCTGCCTATAAGTTACAGGCACGTAACTTTTCCAAAGACGATAAACACGAAGATATACCGTTTTCAACAGGAGCTACTTTTCATGAGCATTTGATTGGCCAGTTGGGCCTACGCATACTCACCGACAGACAGCGCAATATTGCCGAATACATTATTGGGAATGTTGATGAAGATGGTTACCTGCGTCGTGAGGTGGATGAGATTATTGATGATTTGGCTTTTGCTCAGAACATTGAAGTGGATGAGCGCGAGGCGCTTGACGTACTTGAAATAGTGCAGGATTTTGATCCTGCCGGAGTTGCTGCACGGGACCTTCAGGAGTGCTTGTTGTTACAAATTCAACGTAAAGATCGATCGTTCCCGGATGTTGAGAACGCCTTCCAGGTATTGAAATATCATTTTGAAGAATTTACGCGTAAGCATTACGATAAGATAAGCAAGCGTCTTCATATTGATGAGGAAGAGCTGAAAGATGCACTAAGTGAGATTTTAAAATTAAATCCTAAACCGGGAAGCTCATACAGTAACCCGATGAGCAAGACTGTTCAGCATATAATACCTGATTTTATTCTGGAGATTGAGGATGAACAGTTCCAGTTAAGTCTGAATAACCGTAATGTACCTGAGTTGCGAATCAGCAATACGTACTCTGATATGTTGGAAGACTATAGTGCCAATAAAAAGAATCAGACACAGGATAAGAAGGATGCAGTGATGTTTGTGAAGCAAAAGCTTGATTTGGCCATATGGTTTATCGATGCCATTAAGCAACGTCAGAATACACTGATGACTGTAATGAATTCTATTTTGGATTACCAGCACGATTACTTTATCGAGGGTGATGAAACCAAAATGAAACCGATGATTCTGAAGGATATTGCCGAACGTACAAACCTGGATATCTCGACCATCTCACGTGTTTCGAACAGTAAATACATTCAAACACACTTTGGTATTTTTGCTTTAAAATATTTCTTCTCGGAAGGTATGCAAACTGAATCGGGAGAGGAAGTGAGTACGCGTGAGATTAAAAAGATTTTGGAAGAATGTATTTCCAATGAGGATAAACGAAAGCCGTTAACTGACGATAAGCTGGCGGCTATTCTTAAGGAGAAATCATACAATATTGCCCGGCGTACAGTTGCCAAATATCGGGAGCAGTTAAATATTCCTGTAGCCAGGTTAAGAAAAGAACTTTAAATAACAGCCGGTTTACAAACCGGCTTTTTATTGAATAATATGCAGATAGTTTCCAGAGTATTATCAACCATTTTTCATCCAATGCTTATCCCTACATTGGGTTTGTTTTTAATATTTAATATAGGAGGACATTTAACTTATCTGCCTATTGATCATCAACGGCTGGTTTATCTTATTGTGTTTTTAAGCACTTGTGTTTTGCCTTTAACATTAATGCCTCTTTTTATGTTATTGGGCGTTATTAAGAGTGTTTATATGAAAGAGCGAAAAGAACGCATTATTCCCACCGTTTTTACAGGATTCTTTTATTTACTGGGCTTTTTTCTTTTGAATCGTATTCCGGTTGTGCCTTCTTTTATTAAAGGTTTTATGTTGGCGACAATTCTGGTTATTGCCATAGCATTAGCCATCACCTTTTTCTGGAAAATTAGCATGCACATGATTGGCATAGGCGGTTTAACAGGTGCTGTACTTGCCCTTTCTATTCGATTTGGGATCGATGCCTGGATGATATTCTCCTTTATTCTGCTGATATCAGGCTTATTAGGAAGCTCTCGCTTATACCTTAACGCTCATACACCGGCACAGGTGCATTGCGGATACTTGCTTGGAGGTATTGTCGTATTTTGGGGTGTGCTGTTATAATATTGATTTGGCTTACAGGCCTTAGTGCATTTCCTGAGTTCTACCTTGCCTGAGATGGATGTTCGAATGAGCTTCTAAGTTCTCATCCGGTTTGGGATGGATGTTCGAAGAAGCTTTTAAGTTCCATCTTGTTTGGGATGGATGTTCGAAGGAGCATTTAAGTTCTCATCCGTTTTGGGATGGATATTCGAAGGAGCTTTTAAGTTCCATCCGGTTTGGGATGGATGTTCACAATAACATTTAATCAATGACCTATCTGATATAGCGTTTCATGTCAGGCCTGGTTTTCACATAAAAAAATCTAATCGGCATTCTTATAAAAAAAAGAGACCATCCTTTACGGATAGTCTCTTTAAAAAAAAAAAAAAAAGATCGGACTGAATTACTCAGCAGCCGGAGCTTCAGGAGCTTCTTCTGTTCCTTCAGGAGCTTCTTCTTCACCTGCAGCTTCTGCAGCAGCAGCTTTGGCAGCAGCCTCAGCTTCAGCAGCTAATTCAGCTTTCTTAGCAGCAAGAGCTTCAGCTCTTTCTGTGTTGATCTTAGCTTCCTGATCTAAACGCTCTTTAGTAGCGTCAGCTTTAGCACCTGCTAATTGATCTTTCTTAGCTTGAATCTTACCTTCTTTTTCAGTTAGCCAAGCGTTGTAACGCTTTTCAGCTTCTGCCTCATCAAAAGCACCTTTCTTAACACCTTCCAATAAGTGCTTCTTCATCATCACACCTTTGTACGATAAAATCGCGCGAGCAGTGTCAGTTGGCTGAGCACCTTTGTCTAACCATGTAAGGGCTTTGTCAAAGTTCAAATTGATTGTAGCAGGATTTGTGTTCGGGTTGTAAGAACCAATTCTTTCAATGAACTTACCATCACGTGGTGATCTGCTATCGGCTACTACAATGTGGTAGTAGGCATACCTTTTACGTCCATGACGTGCCAGTCTAATTTTTACAGGCATAGTATTACGTTTTAATAATTAAACAATTGCAAAAACTCGTTTTGCGGCTGCAAAGATAGAGCTTATTATTTGTCCAGCCAATAATTCACTCTAAAATATCTGTTCAAGTGTTTTATTTTTAGTAATTAACGAGTAAATAAGCTTGACTATACTGAAACCTGCGTATTGAATTACCTTTAAGTATTTCGCAAATGACAAATTTGGGATTAACATTTTTCCTGTCGGCTTTCACCTTTTAATTCGTTAAATTCGCAGACCGATATTACGCAAATTTGCAAAAATCGAAAATTCTGATTCTGAGATGTTTTTAATATTTGATACCGAAACAACAGGCTTACCTAAAAAGTGGAAAGCACCATTAACTGACTTTGATAACTGGCCTAGAATGGTTCAGTTAGCCTGGCAATGTCATGATATAGAGGGTAATTTTCTGTTTGCTAAAAATCATGTGATTACACCCGATGGATTTGTAGTACCTGAGGATGTGGTTGCGGTTCATGGTATATCAACTGAAATAGCGCAGGAAAAAGTTATTCCGCTTAAAGAAGCCCTGCTCGATTTTATTGAAGATGTTAAAAAATCGAAGTTTATAATCGGTCATAATGTTTCGTTTGATATCAACATTGTTGGTTGCGAATTGCTTCGCAGCGAGATGGATGAAACAGATCTGACCACCGCCCCGGTTATTGACACAATGACAGGGAGTAAAGAGTATTGTGATCTTAAACGCAAAGGACAGCTAAAGAATCCAACACTGACTGAGCTTCACCTGAAGCTGTTTGGTGTGCCTTTCGCTGAAGCACATAATGCTGCTGCCGATGTTGAAGCCACTTCACGATGTTTCCTTGAGTTGATTCGCGTGGATGGCTTAAGTCCCGATTTGCATAAGATGACTCCCGGGCAGGTGCAGGCTTTTAAGGCAAATAATCCTTCTACCATCCAGCTGGCGGGTATTGAGTATGAATCTTTCAAAGTAAGTTCTGCTTTTGATGAGGTATCAATTGAAGAGGAAGAACGTAAATGGGAGGAAGCGAAGAAAAATATCAATCCGCAACCATTTGTGCATCTGCATGTGCATTCGCAATATTCAATACTGGATGGAGCTGCTAAAACCGCTGACATAGCTTCAAAAGCCAAAGAGGATGGAATGGCCGCTGTGGCAATAACCGACCATGGTAGTATGTTTGGTGCCAAAGAGTTTCATGTGGCCTGCAGTAAGGCTGATATTAAACCAATTATTGGCGTTGAAGCGTATGTTGCAAAACGTGGCCATTTGCGAAAGGATGATAAAACAGATTCGGGTGGTCATCATATAATTTTGTTAGCGAAGAACTATACGGGGTATCAAAACCTGATGAAACTAACATCAATAGCACATACCGATGGTATGTATTACAAGCCACGTATTGATAAGGATTTATTAGAGAAATACAGTGAAGGCGTCATTGTAAGCAGTGCATGTCTTGGAGGGGAAGTGTCACAACACATAATGGCCGGTAATATTGATAAGGCCAGGGAAACCATACTTTGGTTTAAAGAGGTGTTTGGAGAGGATTATTACCTGGAAATAATGCGCCACCGGAACAATGATCCTCGCCTGCGTGCCGATGTGTATGAAAACCAGGTAAGGGTGAACAAAGTAATACGTCACTTGGCTGCTGAACTGGGAGTTAAAGTTATTGCCACAAACGATTCGCACTTTATGAATCCTGAAGATGCTGAAGCGCATGATGTATTGGTGTGTTTGAGTACGGGCCGTGACTATGATGATCCTACGCGGATGAGATATACGAAGCAGGAGTGGTTTAAGACCACAGAAGAGATGAACGAACTCTTTGCCGACGTACCCGAAGCGCTGGCTAACACTGCTGAGATTGCCGAAAAGGTGGAGGCCTTTAAGCTGGATTCAAATCCTATTATGCCGCCTTTCGATATTCCTGAGGAATTTGGTACAATGGATTCCTATCGTGAGAAATTTGATGAAGCTAAGCTGATGGAGGAGTTTGGTGACGACAGGTATGAAAAGCTAGGCGGTTACGAGAAGGTTTTGCCTATTAAGCTTGAGGCTGATTACCTGGAGTACTTAACATTTGAAGGAGCTAAAAAAAGATATCCGGGCGATGAACTGACTGACGATAAACGCGAACGCCTGGAATTTGAGCTGGAGACCATTAAAACCATGGGTTTTCCCGGTTACTTCCTTATTGTCCAGGATTTTATCAACTGGGCTAAAGATAATGGAGTGCTTGTGGGACCAGGTCGTGGTTCGGCTGCCGGTGCCGCTGTAGCCTATTGTGTTGGCATCACCGACGTTGACCCGATCAAATATGATTTGCTGTTTGAGCGTTTCCTGAATCCCGATCGTATATCCATGCCCGATGTTGATATTGATTTTGATGATGATGGTCGACAGGAAGTATTGGACTATGTGACCGATAAATACGGACAGGAAAAAGTGGCTCACATTTGTACTTTTGGTACCATGGCCACCAAGAGTTCTATTAAAGATGTTGCACGCGTATTGCGTCTGGAGCTGGCCGAAGCTAACAGGTTGGCTAAAATGGTTCCTGAAGCGCCCAAGATGAGCTTTAAAAAAGCGTATAAGGAAGAGCCGGCATTACTGGAAGAGAAAGAGTCATCGAATCCTCTGATAGCACAAACCATTAAATTTGCGGAGGCCTTAGAGGGGTCTGTCAGACAAACTGGTGTTCATGCCTGTGGTGTACTTATTGGAAAGAACGCGCTGGATGAGCATGTGCCGGTGATGCCAACTAAAGGAGAGGACCTGTTAACAACGCAATATGATGGTCGTTTTGTAGAAGATATCGGCTTGTTGAAAATGGACTTCCTGGGGCTGAAAACCTTGTCCATTATTAAAGAAGTATTAGATAATGTAAAGCTCTCAAAAGGTATTGATGTAGATATTAACAATGTCAACCTTGAAGATGAAGAGACGTTTCAGCTTTTTAGCCGTGGAGAAACAACCGCCATATTCCAGTTTGAGTCGCCTGGTATGAAAAAGCACCTCAAGGCACTAAAGCCAAACAGATTTGAAGATTTGGTGGCTATGAATGCCTTGTATCGTCCCGGTCCGATGGAATATATTCCATCCTTTATTGCCCGTAAGCACGGTCGCGAAGAAATAGAATATGACCATCCTATGATGGAGCCTTACCTGAAGGATACTTATGGTATTACGGTATACCAGGAGCAGGTGATGCTTCAGTCTCGTGCCCTGGGAGGATTTACCCGTGGTGATTCAGATTCTTTGCGTAAAGCGATGGGTAAGAAGATTATGGCCATGATGGACAAGCTTAAAGAGAAGTTCATCAAAGGCTGCCTGGATAGTGAAGAGTTTGTAGGTGCGTGCAAAGACGGAAAGACGTCCATCACCAAGCCGGAAGACCTGATTGAAAAAATATGGAAAGACTGGGAAGCATTTGCCAGTTATGCTTTCAACAAGTCGCACTCGGTATGTTACGCCTACATTGCTTATCAAACAGGTTACCTGAAAGCTCATTACCCGGCTGAATTTATGGCGGGTGTATTAAGTCGTAACCTGAGCGATATTACCAAGATTACCAACTTCATGGAAGAATGTAAAAACATGGGGATGGATGTATTAGGGCCTGATGTAAATGAATCGTACCGTAAGTTTACCGTAAACAAAGAGGGAGCTATTCGATTTGGTATGGCCGGTATTAAAGGTGTAGGAGAAGGAGCGGTTGAAGCCATCATTCAGGAACGGGAAAAGAATGGACCATATAAAACTGTGTATGACTTTGTAGAGCGTTTGCCTCTAACAACAGTTAATAAAAAGAATATTGAAGCATTGGCATTTTCCGGTGCTTTCGATACAATGGGAGAGTATCACAGGGCGCAGTTTTTTGGCAAACATGAAAATGATGATATGAACTTTATTGAGCACCTGATTCGCTATGGTAACCGTTATCAGGCTGATAAAGCTTCATCACAAAACTCGCTGTTTGGTGCAATGGGAAGCGATATTGCTATTAAGACTCCTGATATGCCCAATTGTTTAGAGTATTCGATTATTGAGAAACTGAATCACGAAAAAGAATATATTGGTATTTATCTGTCGGCTCACCCATTGGATCAGTATAAGCTGGAGATGAATCACTTTATACATCATCGCCTTAAACAACTGGATGACCTGGAAGCCATGCGGGGTCGTGATATTACCTTAGCCGGAAGTGTGGTTAATGTGCGTCGGGGAACAACAAAAAAAGGTAACCCGTATGCCATTATGACAATGGAGGATTACACAGGTTCGTTTGAATTTGCATTTTTTGGCAACGACTTCACAGAATATCTGCCATATTTGGAAATAGGATATTTTATTATGGTGAAAGGGCGTGTGCAACCAAGGCGCTATAACCAGGATGAGCTGGAGTTCAAGATCAATAATATTAAGTTCTTAAGTGAATTGCGTGATACTCTGGTGAATACTATAACATTAAAGGTGCCCTTAAATGCCATCTCGCAAGAGTTAATCACTGAATTAGCCAATATTCTTCAAAGTAATGAAGGAAATGTGACCCTGAAATTTATGGTGCAGGATCCGGAAACTAAGAATGCGGTACAGTTCTTGTCAAGAACTATGCGTGTTGATTTAAATGATGATTTAATCAAATATATAGATGAACATCAGGATTTGGAAATGAGCATTGCTTAGCTGCTTGATGAGAATCAGTTATTATTATTATATCTATATATTAAAAAATGTGTATTTTTGAACAGGCCCAAGTAAAAATATTTAACTTTGGGCAATCACTTTTAAGTTAGGAAGTTAAAATTTTTATAATAATAAAGTAAAACAGATTTGCTATGTTGATCGAAGTTACTGATGCCAATTTTGAAGAGTTAGTATTAAATTCAGATAAGCCAGTATTGGTTGATTTCTGGGCTGAATGGTGTGGACCATGTCGTATGGTTACGCCTATTGTTAAAGAATTGGCAGAAGAATATGGTGAGAAAGCCGTAATCACAAAAATGGATGTAGATAGTAATCCAGGTACTTCAGTGAAGTTTGGAATTCGTAACATCCCAACTATTTTATTCTTTAAAAATGGTGAAGTAGTTGACAAACAAGTTGGAGCTGTTCCAAAAACTATTTTGGCATCTAAATTAGATGCTCTTTTATAATAGCAAAATACTTATAATGAGGGCTGTCAAAAGATTTTGACAGCCTTTTTTTAATCCTTATTTTAAACTACCCCCTTATTTTTATTTTATGAAACGATTACATGTACTGGTGGCAGTACTGGCGATTGCATTAAGCAGTTGTCAGTTTTTTGGCCCACAGAAAGAAGTGGTGAAAACCAATTCTAAAAATGCAGATGGAACCTTAATTAAAAAGCGTCATTTCAATGATGATCCGCATTCTCCTGTTGAATGGGAAATATCAATGAAATTTAAAGAAGGAAGTAAATCGGCCATCCGCCATGGTGTTTCAAAGCGATTCTCAAAGTCGGGAAAGCTTTTGGAGACAATTACCTATAAGGACAACAAGAAAGAAGGTATGCGATTAACTTACCACTCTACAGGTAAGGTTTATAAAGAGCAGCCCTATATTGACGGACGCCTTAATGGTATTTGTAAGCGCTACGATAGAGAAGGACGCATTACTGCTGAGTATGAATATAAAAATGGTTTACCAGGTGTTGGGCTTAAGCGCTATACTAACTTAGGTAAACAACGCCCTGATCCGGTAATTAAAATTACCAAGACAGATAATATTCGTACATCAGGTTCTTACATACTAGGATTATCTTTAACAGGTGATGGTGTTAAGAGTATCAAATCTGTTGAATTTTATGAAGGTAAGCTCATAGAAGGTAAGTTCTATCATAAGAACTTATCGCCAGCCAAGAAGCTATCGTCAAAAAAAGGAGAGATTCGCCTTAAACTGCCAAGTGGTAGCTCTATTAATAAAACACTTAACATTATTGCTGTTTGTAAAACATCAGATGGCTTGAAGTTGATTATGCAAAAGCCGGTTAAGGTTGATGCGCGTGGAGTATAAACATTAAGACCATAAAAAATAAAAGGCCCGGAAACCAATTCCGGGCCTTTTTTATTTTTAGAATACAATGTATTATCCCATCATCATACCAACAATTGTGGCCGACATTAAAGAGGCTAAGGTTCCGGCTAATAACGCTCTGAATCCAAACTTTGACAGAAACTCACGTTTGTTTGGTGCTAAACCTCCAATTCCACCAATCTGAATGCCTATTGAAGCAAAGTTGGCAAATCCGCAAAGCATATAAGTGGCCATAATCACCGATTTGCTGTGCGTTAGCGCGCCTGATGATTTAAACTCTGCTAAGCTGGTATAACCAACAAATTCACTGGCAATAATTTTTTCGCCTAATAACTGACCTACCAATGCAATGTCTTGCGATGGTACGCCGATTAGCCACATCAAAGGAGCCAGGCAGTACCCAAGAATAAATTCCAGGTTAAAATGCTCGTATTGCCCGTTTGTCCATTGTGCAATGGAAGCATTCAGGCTTGTCCACTCACCAACTTTATCAAATCCATAATTAATGAGTGCAATAAAAGCGAAGAATACTAATAACATGGCACCTACGTTGGCAGCCAGCTTCAATCCTTCTGTTGTACCATTACTCATGGCGTCTAATATATTGCTGCCAATCTTATCCATTGATATTTTAATTTCTGACTTAATTTCTTCAGTTTGTGGTACCAGAACTTTAGAAATAACAATAGCCCCGGGTGCTGCCATTACCGAAGCGGTAAGCAGGTGCTTGGCAAACATCAGGCGCTGTACAGGATCGTCACCGCCTAGAAAGCCAATGTAAGCTGCCAGTACACCGCCGGCTACAGTGGCCATTCCGCCCACCATGACCAAAAACATTTCAGATGCATTCATCTTTGGCAGGTAGGCCTTAATCATCAAAGGAGCCTCTGTTTGGCCAAGAAAGATATTACCTGCAACTGATAAGCTTTCAGCGCCGGAAAGGTTTAGTGCTTTTGTAAGCGCCCAGGCTAGTGCCCAAACTATTTTTTGAATAACGCCCAGGTAGAATAGTACACTGGTTAATGCCGAGAAGAAAATAATAGTTGGCAGTATTTGAAAAGCAAAGATGTAACCAAATGTTGATGAGTCCAGCAAGTCGCCTAACAAGAATTCGCTTCCCACTTTTGTAAAGTCAAGCACAAGCGTAAAAAGTTTACCCAGAAACTCAAAGATGCTTTGAACAAACGGAATATAAAGAACAGAGACAGCCAATAACAGTTGGATGCCTAATCCTATTCCAACAACTTTCCAGGATATGCCTTTGCGGTTTAGGCTAAACAACCAGGCAATGCCAATTAATACTGCCATTCCAAACAGGCCACGTATAATTCCCATAAAATTAAATGAGGCTGCGGTGTCAACTTCTACAACTAAGTTTGGGGTTTGGGCGAATAAAGTGGTCGAAAATATTAAGCAAATGAATGCCAGAAGATACTTCTTCATAAGGTTTAGGAATTTAAATAGGTGATAGATGGGGGTGATCTAAATTATTATTTCTTTTCTCTGCGATTAATCTCATCTCTGATTTTCGAGGCCTTTTCATAGTCCTCTGCCAGGATTGCTTCTTCCAATAGCTTTTTCAGATCATCTAATGATTTAGATTGGTATTGTGTGCTGCTCTCCTTTTTTGATTCAGTTTTTTCAACTGGTGAAATAGAGTGTCCTTCTTCCTTTTTATCAAAATCAAGCACTATACCTGCTTTTTCAATAATATCTTCATAGGTGTAAATAGGACAGCCAAAGCGCAATGCCAAAGCAACAGCATCTGATGTGCGGGAATCAATATGCAGCTTTTCGTTATCCCTTTGGCAAACCAGTTCGGAGTAAAAGATACCTTCTTCAAGCTTATATACTACTACCTCTTGAATTTCAATGTTAAATGATTTTGAAAAATTAAGGAATAAATCGTGTGTTAACGGACGTGGTGGTTCTAATCCTTCAAGCTTTATGGCGATTGATTGTGCTTCAACGCCTCCAATTATAATAGGAATTCGTCTTTCTCCATCTTCTTCGGCCAAAACCAGTGCGTAAGCGCCTGACTGTGTTTGGCTATACGATAAACCAAGAATGTTTAACTTGATTTTTTTTCTGCTCATAATCGCTTATTAGATCTTAGTCTCTTACAATTTGATACAGTAATATATATCAACAAAAGAGAGGATTAGTGTTGTTTATTGCATTGAAACAAATATAGTAATTAGTTTTTAACATTTTTAGAATACGGCTTTTTATTAAGCATTTGACTATCTTTGGCGTGCATAAAAAACTAATTTTCAGCAAAGAGAACGTTTATTTATTTGTGTTGAAAAGTAATTTTATATACTTTTGCACTCCATTAGAATCTTGTGGGGTAGAAAAAGTGGCTTTTTAAGTAAGTCCACCTCCTGGATAAAACCATAAATAATTGGTGACATGTACGCAATTGTTGACATTGCTGGACAGCAATTTAAAGTCGAGAAAGAAAGAAAAATTTTTGTGCATCGATTGAGTGCCGAAGAAGGTGCTACAGTTGAATTTGAAAAAGTACTTTTAACAGACAATGAGGGTGATGTAAAAATCGGCGCTCCTGTAGTAGAAGGTGCAAAAGTAACTGCGAAAGTTCTATCACACGTTAAAGGTGATAAAGTAATCGTTTTCAAAAAGAAAAGAAGAAAAGGTTACAAGAAGAAGAACGGACATCGTCAGTGCTTCACTCAAATTCAAATTGAAGAAATCGTAGGTTAAAAACTCAAAAAAATTAGAATAAGATGGCACATAAGAAAGGCGTCGGTAGTTCGAAGAACGGTAGAGAGTCGGAAAGTAAACGACTTGGCGTAAAAATTTATGGCGGTCAGGCTGCCAAAGCTGGAAACATCCTTGTGAGACAACGAGGTACACAGCACCACCCAGGTGAGAACGTAGGTATGGGTAAAGATCACACATTGTTCGCACTTATCAACGGTACTGTTGCTTTCCGCAAGAAAAAGGACAACAAATCTTATGTATCAGTAGTTCCTTTTACTGCTGAATAATAAGATTACTGAAAGCATTATTAAATCTCCTGTTTTTATTACTTTCGTAATAATTTCAGGAGATTTTTTTTACTCGAAATCCATATAACGGTATGTTGAC
>JAKSBD010000581.1 GCA_022361295.1 Bacteroidales bacterium | reverse complement strand
TTGCAACCGCGGATAATTGGAACCACGGATGACACGAATTACACGGAAAAAGAGATAGGGTTTCTGTGTGATTCTGTGTTTTCTGGGGTAAATAGTTAAAACATCATCTTCATTTCCTCTTTCTCACTTCTGAATCAAAAAAGGCACTAAGTGTATGTTGGCCATATTGTTTAGCAATATTGTTGTACGCCATAGCTGTTAAGAAAAACTCAATTGGCCCATAGGTTTTTGATGAAGTAAAAGTACGTAACAGCCAGATGGTAAAACGTCGTGTCCAGTCAGGCACATGCGTAATTTTAACTGGTTTGTTCCATGCTTTTAAAGCCAGCTCAGCCAGTTCATTCTGTGTAAAAACATCAGGACCTCCAACTGTTTCATCTGTAATGTCATCTGACATTTTATCAACACATACCTTTGCCAAATCAGCACCATGCACAGGATTCAGTTTAAAGCACCCGTCACCAAAAAGAAAAACACGACCTTTCTTAGCCATATCTAAAAAATCACGCATGTCAGAGAAAAATCCATTGGGTCGAATAACACTATAGCTCATCCCCGAGGTCTTCAACTCATCAACAAAGCGTTCTTTGGCCTCAAATATTTTCAGATGGCGTAATTTATCACCATTAATAGCTGACACATATTGAAACCGTTCAACCTTGTCCTTTATGGCTTCTTTCAGCAAATTGGCGTTCCCCTGATAATCCACGTCCATATATGTCATACCATCTTTTTGACGTGTAATACCAAGACATGAGAACACCCAGTCAATACCTTCTGTAACACCTTGCAAACCGGATACTACGGTTACCTGTCCAATAAAATACTCGTCAACCGCCTCAAACAGCACTTTCTGCTTTTCGCTGCGTATTAATACTCTTACCCAAAAACCACGTGATTTTAATTCTTTTACCAAAAACTGACCCAAATAACCTGTTGCTCCTGCTACCAGTACCTTTTTCATATACTCTATATTTTCTTTCAATTACTACTACTTGTTCCGGATTTAATCGGGATGAAACTCACAAATAAATTTAATCCTCCGAAAGCAATTTAAAGTATTTCAAAGCTATGGTGAGTATTATTAAAAGCTCTTGACGTTGGTTAAGAATGCTTAAAGATTATTATGAGCTATTCGCTTTCTGATACGACTGAGTGATTCGGGTGAAATGCCCAGATAAGAAGCAATGTATTGCTGGTGTACTCTTTGAAATAATTCGCGGTTCGTTCTTAGTAAATCAATATATCGTTCACTTGGCGATTTTGTGACAAAAGACTCAATCATCCGGTTGCTGCTAATCAACTCATCAATTAGTGCTAATCGTTCCACCATCTCCAAATTCGAAAAGCGCTTAACCATCTCAATATCTATGGCCTTATGTATAACAATCAGAGTTGTGTCCTCAAGAGCCTGGAAGTTTTCCCTGGCAGGTATCTCTTTCAAAAAGCTTTCATTGGCACACATAAACTTTCCTTCAGTGTAGAAAAATGCTGTTTTTTCCTTTCCATCTACATTGTAAAATAGCCTTACACAGCCTTCGAGAATAAAATAGATGCTATTTGCAATATTACCTTCCTGAAAGATGAGCTCATTCTTCTCATACTTTTTTATTGGAAAATGAGTTCTTGCGAAATCAACTTCATCATCGCTCAAAGGCGAATATTGGGTAATGAGTTTTAAAAACTTCTCAAACATGCTCATCTTTTTCTTGTAGCAATACTCTTTTATAATCAACAATAAAGTTCGATAGAACTAATTAAACAAATTTGAATATTGTGAACTATTCTTTAGGTAGCGGAAGCTTATGCTGTCTTAAAAATGATAACTTATCCCAGTACCCTCTTTGAAGTTTGATTTTTCCATCAACAATATGAAAAAATCCACAACCTCTCAGGCCTAAGGGGTCTTTCCACTCCAGTATGGCCCATTCGCCATCTTCAAAGATGTTTTCAACGATACAAACCATATCCGCCTGGTTAAACTCATTCTCAAACATGCTTTTGATCGCCTGCCTGCCCACTACCGGTTCATTGGCGACCTGATGGTTAATGGCATCATCATGGTAATATTCAGCCAATAATTCAGCATTGGCATTGTTAAAATCGATTACCCACTGTTTAATTAGTTCTTTTGGTTTCATTGCTGAGATATGTTATTCCGGTTTTACTTTGAAATGAGCGTTAATACGCCAAATTAGCAAATAATACAAGCCCTGATACTGATGTGAACCCACATTTATTGCAAATATTAGTTTCAAAGCTAAATCATTGCAGATTACGAATTTGAGGATTCTTAAAATTGAGGATTCCATTAGCTACAAATAGCTGCCCCGGTTAACCGGGAATTGACAAGGTTACCACAACTGAAGAATCGTCGAACTGAGTTTTGCTGCATTTAAAATTTTGTTCTTCATGTTTTTCACAAACATACAAACACAGTTACCCCTGGTCAATGACAATGCATGCATTGTGATTAAAAAACAACCCATACATCTCATATCTTGACAATTACACACCTCCTATATTAAAAACACTGCACGTTACACGTTAGCAAAAACACACTTTTACATGAAAAACGTTCAAAATCGACACAAAATCGTCGTTTTTGGCGAGTATTTGACCCTTTTTCGAGTCAAATACGAGTCAAATTCGGGTCTTCTTCGGTAATTGTCCGGCTACGCGCGTAGTCGAACAATTACCGAAGAAGATCCGAAAAACTATCGAAGCGGGCCCGATGGAGTCCCGAAGCTGACTCAGAGCTGTTCCGAATATATAGCGAGCAAATTACCGCCATTATCGAACAATTTAGAGAGTAAGCCCGATAAAAGAGGTTAAAAAAATGCCCTATCAACTGCTCAGTTTGGAAATATCTAGTGCTTCATAGTGGCAATAGTGACCATTCTTTTTACAAATCATCCACAATACCGAGCAGGGTAGTTACTACCGACTCGCCCAGCCTTATAGAACGCTCTGATGACCATCCAAATACATCATCCGGTATATTGTCATTTTGCTTAAATGGCATTTCTAGTGTTTGTGAAAGACAATGAAACTCTTCACCCAGGTTTTTAGATCCAATTTGCAGGTTGGCTTTGCCGGGTTCGTTCTTAGGATAACCATATTCGTTTTGCATATCAGGATTAATGGCCATCCAGCTGTTAATGAATCTATCTGTCAGGTTTTTCAGCTTCTCATCAAATGAAGGAATACCTTCAATACCTGAAATAAAGTTATATGGCAGTGCTTCATCACCGTGCACATCAAGCACAAAGTCCATTCCAGTTTCGCGCATTTTTTCCTTCACATAGTATACTTCAGGGCTGTTTTCGATTGATGGTTCAGCCCACTCGCGGTTCAGGTTAATGCCTTTGGCATTTACACGCAGGTTACCAAGAATACTACCATCAACATTCATGTTTGGCACCAGGTAAAAATTAGCTTTGTCGAGCAGGGTTTTAGCTGTTGCATCATCCTCATCCAGTAAGCGCTCAATCAGGCCAAGCATAAACCATTCGGCCATAGATTCGCCCGGGTGCTGACGGGAAATCACCCACAGTTTCTTTTTATCCTTGTTGTCATCTCCAATTTTAAGGAAATCGATCGGACGCCCCTGGGTTGTCTCACCAATTATCTCCAACTTACAAATAGGCGATTGCTGTGCATTGTTAATCAGGTCGAGGTGTTGCTCATACGAGAAAGGTGCAAAATAGGCGAAGTAGACTGTATCAAACTCGGGTGTAAAATCGATATTCAACACGCCATCTGTATATGTGGTAGGCACCTGAAACCATGTTTCGCGGTCATATGATGCACGAGCCTGATAGTTTTCCCAGCCTTCTGGATATGCAGCCTCACCGGCATTGAGCAAATGAAGCTGGCACTTTTGGTCTTTAGCGCCCTGCATTCTGAAATAGAACCATTGCAAAAAGTCTGAATGGGTGTCTTTTCTGATTTTCAACTGAATGTTTTCCGGATTTTCGGCATTGACAACCTCAATGTTACCCGCATCAAAAGTGGAGGAGATATTAATTTTCATATGTTTAAATTTTCTTCCAATTACCATATGGAACTCCCAAGAAAATTCAATCATTCTTCTGTGTGTAAATTGAATAATTGAATTTGCATGGTCGTTTCATGTGTTTAAAATTATTTTTCAATGATCACATGGAACTCACAAATAAATTTAATCATCATCCCGTGCGTCAATTTGGATAATCAAATTTGCATGTTCGTTTCATATGTTTAAAATTATTCATAAATAATAGCAGTTATAAAAATAGGCATTACAAGTTGTCAATCAAAAAGCTGCCGTCTGATTTAAATCAGTTAAGTGATTTCTTTTGCATTGATAAAGTCTATCTTTACCATCTTAATACAAAACCCATATCATGCTTAAACAAATTAGTATAACCTTAGCAATATTGCTGTTAGTGGCTTGCAACACACATGAGCAAGCTCTTGAAAACGCCGAGTCTGTCATCTCAACGGAGAAGATGAAGGAATATATTGTGGAACTGGGCAGTGATGCTTACCAGGGGCGGAAGCCCTTCTCAGAAGGAGAGCAATTGAGCATTAACTACCTGCAAAAGTGTTTTAAAGAGATAGGCCTTGAACCCGCCAATGGTGATAGTTACCTGCACGAAGCCCCCCTTGTTATGATAAAAGGTGAGGTGCTGGAACCACTCAAGCTTACAACTGCTGGTAAACAGCTAGTGTTAGACTACTCAGATGACTTCGTGGCCTTTTCGCGCCAGATGAAAACAGATCTCAACCTGGAAGATTCGGAGATGGTATTTGCGGGTTACGGCATTGTTGCACCGGAATACGAGTGGAACGACTACGCCAACCTGGATGTTAAAGGTAAAACCGTTGTTGTATTGGTTAATGATCCGGGACTGGATTCGGGAAAGGATGATTTTTTTACCGGCAATGCCATGACCTATTATGGCCGATGGACATATAAATATGAAGAAGCAGCCCGTCAGGGCGCTGAAGCTGTTTTTATTATACACGATGATAAAGGAGCCGGATACCCCTGGTCGGTAGTGGTTAATTCTGCAGCTGTGGCTAAAGTGTACCCCGAGTCGGCCAATAACTATAGGGACCGCTGCCAGATGGAAGGGTGGATACACCAATCAAAAGCCAAGGAACTGTTTGCAGCTCTTGACCTTAA
Organism: Bacteroidales bacterium; assembly: GCA_022361295.1. GTDB lineage: Bacteria > Bacteroidota > Bacteroidia > Bacteroidales > Marinilabiliaceae > Carboxylicivirga. The sequence continues at coordinate 11,736 of JAKSBD010000581.1, read as the reverse complement.
TCTGGAGGATCTGATACAAGCATCAAAACAAAGCTCAAATACCGGTTTTGCGATGAACACCAATGCTGCCACCGCATTGACCAACACGTGGAAAAAAGCTATTTCACACAATGTGATGGGCATGATCAGAGGCACTGACCTGGCCGATGAATACTTATTTTATTCAGCTCACTGGGATCACCTGGGAATTGGCAAAAAGATTAATGGAGATTCAATATATAACGGGGCTGTCGACAATGGCACTTCACTGGCATGGATGATGGAAATTGCACGTGCCTTTAACGCAATGCCCGACACACCTCGCCGATCGGTGGTATTCTTTGCCCCAACAGCAGAGGAGTCGGGCCTTAATGGTTCGGGTTATTATGCCGATCATCCGGTTTATCCGATTCATAAAACAGTGGCAAATATCAACAACGATTTAATGCTTCCTTTTGGCCGATGCAAAGACGTAATGGTTACAGGGTATGGTAAATCTGACCTGGACGACTTATTGGCTGAAGAAGCACAAAAACAGGGACGCTATATATTGCCCGATCCTAATGCGCACACCGGCATGTATTATCGTTCTGATCATTTTAGTTTTGCACGTGTAGGCGTACCGGCCTTATTTGCCCGCGGTAACAATGATCATCGCGAAAAAGGTAAAGCCTACATGAGTGAAAGAGAACAATACTGGATTAACAACTGCTACCATAAACCTGACGATGAATATGAAGACTGGTGGGACTTAACAGGCGTTGAGGAAGATGCCAAACTGTTATTCAGAGTGGGATGGCGTATTGCCAACAATGATACCTGGCCGCAATGGAAAGAAGGTTCGGAATTTAAAGCTATTCGGGATAAGCAGTTTGAATAACTTTATAAATATAAAATAACCTGGGAGATGACAAGTTGATATCTCCCAGGTATTACATTCTCAAAAATTAGGCAAGCCTGTTAACATCTCCCCTGTTTTCAGGTAATGATTCATGGCTTTCTCCCATGAATCCATCATAAGATCATATTCCTTTTTAGTGAAAGATTCCAGGGCTGTTTTACCAATGTCACTTATAGCCGTTTTTGAATAGGTCAGAACGGCTTTTGATTGTTTTTCAGTAAGTGCTTCAAGTTGGATTTCAAGTTTTGTTACAAGAACCCCCGGAACATAGTAATACATCACAACGTGACCATTTTCAACATCATAGTCACTCACGATCCAGACAACATCATCATTGCCATGTGAAGTGATAAAAACACAATCCTTCTCAACTAAGCCCGAATTACTATATACAGCTTTCGGATCCCAGTTTTCACACCAGTCTAACTCACGCACAGGACAGTACAATGGCATAATCTGCTTAAATGATCCATTAATTATTTGCTCATAAGTATGTGAAATTCTATTTGGCTTCCCGATTTTCATTTTGTCATTATTTACGTGATTAAACTTGTGATCTGCAGCATGTTTAGAATCGTGCCCATGATTATTTTGTCCATCACATGAGCAAATGATTAAACCAATAAGAAGGCCAATAAACATTCGTCTTTTAATTGTCATGATATTACCATTTTAGTTTGATACAAACTTAAAAGGCAAAATCCAGCATCTCATTTACATTTGTTGATAAATGCTTTACGTGCACGACTTAATTGTGTTGGAGTTATACCCAGATAATTAGCTATGTAATAATGTGGAATACGATTAATAAGGCTTGGGTAATTATTTAAAAACATCTCATACTTACTGACAGAGTTCAGATTAAGAAGGGAAACCAAACGTTCTTGTTGATGGGTGGTATACTTTTGAAACACACGATTAACGACTTCTGTAATGTCCTTATCGCGATTAACATGCGACATAACATCATTATAGTTGGCTATTGAAATAATACATTCTTCCAATGCCTCAATATTCATAGACACGCTTACATTAGGCAGATAAGTGCCAATTATCACATCTCCCTCTTGATAAAAATGAGTTGTAATTTCATCGCCATTAGAATCAAAGACAAAACCACGTAACACACCACTAATTACCTGCCCAATATGCTTACATGGCGCACCTTCCTTAATAAAAAACTCGCCTTTTTTCAGTGTTTTATTTCGATGTAAGGAATCACTTAGTGTCATTACTCGGTGTGAAATGTTACCCCTGAAAGCTTTTTATAAACTCCATTACAATATTACCGAAGTTGGTCATGAACAGCTTAACCGACATGGCCAGCAGAATGATGCCGAAGAATTTCTTCATGACGTAAATACCACCCTGTCCCACAACTCGTTCAACAAACTTTGAGGATTTAAGAACAAAGTACACTACCGCAATATTCAGAAACAATGCTATAATGATATTAATGGTATCAAACTCGGCGCGAAGCGATAATAATGTTGTAAAAGAACCTGCCCCTGCAATAAGCGGGAATGCAATGGGTACAATAGATGCCCCTGAAGGAGAATCGTATTTAAACACTTCGATGCCCAATATCATTTCAAAAGCCATGATAAGCAGGACAAAGGAACCTGCTATGGCAAATGAAGATATATCCACACCAAACAGGCCAAGTAATGCCTCTCCAACAAACAAGAATATAATCATGATGGTGAATGCTACTGAAGTGGCCTGAAAAGCTTTTATAGGTCCGCTTTTCTTTTGTAAATCAAGAATAATAGGCAGTGAGCCCAGTATATCAATTACAGCAAAAAGAACGATGAACGCTGAAACGATCTGTAAAAAATTAATTTCCATAGCATGAGGTTTTGCGCAAAGGTATGCGAAAAATTGATAAAAAAAGCCTGTCTCCATTACAAAGACAGGCTTAATTATTTAATTCTTAAATGCAAAGCTATTTATTCTATTTTAAATTGTCCTTCCTTCACATTTACAGAGTTACCACCGACATAAACATTGAATTGCCCCGGCTCAACCACGTATTTCCCGCAAGGGAAGTAATAGCCAAGTTCTTTTTCCGTCAGCTCAAAACTTATTGTTTTTGTTTCTCCGGCTTTAATCATCACTTTTTCAAAGCCTTTAAGTTCCTTAACCGGACGAGCGTATGTAGCCGCAATATCCTGAATATATAATTGCACTACTTCTTCACCGTCAACTGAGCCGGTATTGTTAACAGTAACACTAACAGTCAACTGACCTTCTTTGCTAATCGTGTTTTTATCTAAAGTAATATCTGAATACTCAAATTGTGTATAACTCAAGCCGTAACCAAAGGGATATTGTGGTGAGTTTGGTGCATCATTGTAACACGAATACAATACCCAGGCATCAGTCTGCCCTGTTGGGCGACCGGTATTTTTATAGTTATAGAATATAGGACATTGCCCCACGTTACGCGGGAATGTAACCGGCAGCTTACCCGATGGGTTATATTTACCAAATAAAACATCAGCCATGGCATGTCCGCCTTCTGTTCCGGCGTGCCATGTTTCCAGAATAGCCCCAGCCTTCTCTGCAATCTCGGGTATAGCAACGGGACGACCGGTCATTAACACCACTACAATGTTTTTATTTACTTTATAAACCTCATCAAACAATTCCTGTTGTAATCCTTTCAAAGTAATATCAGTCATACTGCGCCCTTCACCACTTTGGTAGCAGTCTTCACCAATGGCCAAAAGCACTACGTCTGATTGACGGGCTGCCTTGATGGCTGCTTTAAAACCTGAACGGTCGGTTTCATTAAAGATCATACGATCTGTGAAATTTCGAGGGCCAATTGATAGTTTACAACCTTCAGCATACTTAATTTTTGTTGATGAACCAACAGCAGCTTTTACACCTTCCAGCAATGATACAGCGGAATGACTTTCGGCCTTGGCTCGCCAGTTGCCCAATGGTGAATCTTTATCATTGGCAAGGGGACCAATTACCGCAATACTCTTCGCATTAATATTTAACGGCAGTAACTGATTGTCATTCTTTAAAAGCACCATTGATTCGCGTGCCACTTTACGTGCAGCAGCTTTATGCTCCTCGGTATAAATCATGCTTTTTTCGTTCTCAACATTGCAGTATTTGTATGGGTCTTCAAATAAACCAAGTCGATACTTAATCCGAAGAACCCGGCGAACTGCTTCATTGATTAGCTCTTCATCAACTTTTCCCTCTGTTACCAGCTCTTCCAAATGATTGATATAAGCACGTGCTTCCATATCCATATCAGAACCACCTTTAATGGCTCTTTCCGCCGATTCTTTAAGATCTGCGGCCGCACCATGAATTTCAATCTCACCGATACTGTTCCAGTCAGATACCACAAAACCATCGAAATCCCACTCTCCTTTTAACAGGTCGCGTTGCAGGTAACTACTTGCTGTTACAGGCTCTCCGTTGATAGTATTAAAACCATTCATAAAAGTAGCCACATCAACATCTACAGCCGCTTTAAATGGTGGTAAAACAATGTTATGCAATGTTTCATTGCCTATTTCAACAGAATTATAGTCGCGTCCTGATTCAGAAAAAGCGTAACCGGCAAAATGCTTGGCACAAGCCGCAATACTGAATTTATCGCTTAAGTCGTCGCCCTGGAAGCCTTCAACACGAGCTTTTGCAAAGGCACTTCCCAAAAAGGGATCCTCACCAGCTCCTTCCATCACGCGGCCCCATCGTGCGTCGCGACCAACATCAACCATTGGTGCAAATGTCCAGTTAATACCTGACACAGCTGCCTCTTTAGCCGCAATTTTTGAAGATAAGCGCGCTAATTCAGGATTCCATGATGCTGCCTCAGCCAATGGAATTGGAAACATTGTTTTATAACCATGAATCACATCGTATCCAAAAATCAGCGGAATACCCAGGCGAGAGTTATCAACCACCGTCTGCTGTGCTTTTCGGGTTGCCTCAGCTCCGTTAACATTGAGCATTGAGCCAACTTTTCCTTCCTTCAACTGCCCAAGTAAATCCTGCGCTCCGGCATTATCCTTTGGTGCGGGTCCTGTCATCTCCCATCGGCTGGTATATTGATTCAACTGTCCAACTTTCTCAGCCAGTGTCATTTTTCCCAGCAACTCCTCTACAAACTGGTCTTCTTCGCTCAATTGCTTTTGGCTTTGGGAGCATGAGACCAGTATCAATGCCAGTAACAGCATTATCCAATTTAATTTTCTCATTATTTTATCTGTTTGTGTATTTATAATTCGCATATAATGAAGGCCGCCATGGGGCAGCCTTCAAATATAATCATTAATGTACTTAATACACTAAGTAAGATCTTAATTATACCCCGGATTCTGATCTTCAATTGAAATACCTGCATTCAGGTCGATCTCCTCCTGAGGAATTGGGAAGAGTTCATTTTTACCTGATGTAAATCCTCTTGAAGCCAACTCGGTTGCGGCATCACCCCAACGAACAAGATCCCAAAAACGATGCCCTTCAAAAGCCAACTCCAGTGAACGTTCTTTTTTAATAACATCGAATAAGGCATCTCCAGTTAATCCTTCCCAGGCTGAATGATCTGTAAATCCGGCTCTTTCACGAACATCTCTGATTAATGGTACCGCCTGAGCATCTTTACCATCACGGTTATAAGCTTCAGCAGCCATTAACATTACATCAGACAGACGGATTAATTTAAACGGTGTATTCCAGTTTACTTCGGTTACCCCTCCATCTGATGTTTCAGAAGGAATTGTTGAATACTTTAAACGGATATAACCTTCAAATGCATCCCAGTTATTGTTTCCTGCCCGGTTCACTTCGCCGCCGGCAGCAACAAACTCAGCTTCCGAGATAGTTGAAGTATTATATCTTTCGGCGCCAGCCTCAGCTTGTAATAAGTCACCAAACTTACCTGTTGGCACATTAAAGCCCCATCCGTTAGTATAACCAATTACATCGAGGTTGTTAAAAGAATTATCTCCACGTGGTCCACACAACTGAACAATAAAATTCGATTCAGCGGTACCGTCCCATGGTCCACCCCAGTCGTGAGCATTTTTACTAGAATATAGTACTTCAAAGATCGATTCAGAACCGGCACGTTCCTCACGCAACCAAATGGTGCTGTAATCTTCAACCAATGAATAACTATCATCATCAATAACACTCTGTAACAGTGGATGCGCGCTGGCATAATCTTTCTGATACAAGAACACTTTTCCTTTTAAGGCCTGTGCTGCACCTTTTGAAATGCGGAATTTCAAACCCGGGTCTAAATCATCTTTAACAGGCAACACAGCAATAGCTTCTGTTAAATCCTTGTGAATTTGATTGTATACAGTCGTCTTGTCCGCTCTTGGATTATCAACACTAATTTCGGTTGTATTGACTGTATAAAAAGGCACATCGCCCCACATGGTTACCAGCTCGAAATAAGCATAGGCTCTGAAAAACTTAGCCTCTGCAGAAATCTGCTCCGCGTTTTCAAGCTCAGGAGAAATTGTATTTAAGATGGCATTGGAAGCATTCACAATCTTATAAAATGAATGCCACACATCCTTAATAGCCGGATTATCGTATTCATAGGTAAAGCTATTTAACTGCTGCAGCTTAGGCTGGTCAGCCGAAGAACCACCACCGGTATTTAAATCGTCACCCTGCAAGCCCTTTACAAAAAAGATACTTGACCAGTCGCCATAGTTATTGTAACCAATTTGTAAATAATCATACACTCCAATAATGGCAGCTTCTGCCTCAGCCTCGGTTGTTAAATAATCGGAGCTGTTAAACTGGCCGATTGGAGTTTTATCTAATACACTATCTGAACATGCTCCAAAAGCAAGAATCAGAAGTAAAGTATATATGCTATATTTTAGTTTTTTCATTGTTCTTCGATTTTGGATTAGAAATTAACGTTTAAGCCAAACATAACCTTCTTGGTTGTTGGGTACAGACCTTTATCAATACCCTGACGGTTATCTTCGTTAGAACCGGCTTCAGGATCCATTCCTTCATACTTCGTAAATGTGAAATAATCATCTAATGAAACGAAGGCTCTCACACGCTGAAGCTTGATTTTTTCAGTTAATGACTTAGGTAAGGTATAACCCAATTGAATCTGCTTAATACGCATATATGAGGCATCCTGAACCACCAAATCACTTCGGTAAATGTAATCGCTTGTATTGTCAGGTGCAGGCATACTGGCATTATCACCAGGGCCAGTCCAACGGTCAGTGAAGAAGAAGGAAGGTTTGTTCGTTAACTTACGGTCGGTGCGGAACCAGGCCATAAATACATCATTACCAGACATACCTTGCATAAACAGGTTGAAATCAAAGTTTTTATACTCCATGTTAAAATTAGCACCATACAACAAATCAGGGTGAGGATCACCAATATTAGTTTGGTCAGAGGCAGTAATTTCGCCATCATCGTTCACATCAACAACATTTGGCTCACCAGTGGCAGGATCGATACCGTCTGTTTTATAACCTTTAAAATAATAAATAGGATATCCTTCTTCAAACCATGTCATGTTGTATCCCCTGACGTTGGCTCCCGGCTGTGGTGTATCATCCAATACCTCAGTCACTTCATTTTTCAAAGTACTGATATTTAGGTTAACACCATACTTCAGTCCAAAAGAAGTTGTATTACGCCATCCAACCTCAAATTCTAGACCTGAGTTTTTAACTGTACCAAGGTTAGCAGACACATCTTCTCCAAATCCTGCTGACGGAGCCATCTTATTAGGCTTAATCAGACCATCAGTAATTTTCTCATAGTAATCTACCGAGAAGTTCAGCTTACTGTTAAATGCTCTTAAATCAAGACCAAAGTTGGTTTGCTCTGAAGTTTCCCATCCAAGGTTTGGATTAGTTGGGCGTGGGCTTCTTGAACCTCCTGTTAAGACTTCGTCTTCATTAGGGTAATTTATATTCTGCGATGTCCAGAAAGCTCTGTCGGCAAATGGAATCACATTAAAAATACTACCATTTTCACCCCAGCTACCACGTAGCTTTAAGTAATCAATCGCTTCTACATTCCAGAAATCTTCTTGTGAGATTAACCAACCGGCAGAGATAGCAGTAAAGGATGCCCAGCGATTATCTTCAGGTAACACGCTGGCTCCATCACGGCGAATTGACCCTTCAAGCATGTATTTACCGGCATAATTATAACTTAATCGACCGAAGTAAGATACTTTTGTATTCTCCTCAAGGTTACCACCCACCATGTTATTGTCACGATCAGCATAATAATCGTGGTAAGCATATTGGCTGCCTTCTTTTGGCATTTCAGATTTCATGTAGTAGTTAGGATGTGTGTACTCTTCATAAGACATACCTCCTAATAAAGTGAAATCGTGATTATTAACCTTTTTATTATAAGAAGCAAAGTTTTCCCACAAGGCTTTGTAATACTTATCAACCCAGTCCTGGGCAATATTTAAACTATTTGAGCGCTCTGATGAAAAATAGTATTTAGGAGACCATTCTTTTCGCGAAATATAGGTCAATTCCAAACCAATTCGTGATGTAACACTTAAACCTTTCATAGGCTTTAAGGTACCATAGAATGACGCCAATAATTTATCAACTATTTCTTCGTTATGAGTATTCTCCATAAATGCCACAGGGTTGGCAGTTTCACCAGTTACAAAGCGGTTTAATCCATAGTAATCACCATTTGAATTTTGAAGTGCAGTATTACCATCGGCCAGGATAGCATCGATACGACTCATATCAGATTCAATAACGGGTGTATACGGATCAAGCAAAAGAGCACTGTTAACAATAGAGCGATATTCATCGTCTTCTGGCAGAATATTACGTTTTGAGTGTGAGAAGTTTAAGTTATTTCCAACTTCCAACCATTTAGCCATCTCACTTTTGGTGTTAATACGGAAAGTATAACGCTCAAACCGGGCATCTTCTCCACCTATGGCACCATCTTGCTTCAGATATGAACCTGATAAAAGGTAGGTTGATTTTTCGTTACCACCTGAAAAGCTTAAGCTATGACGTTGCATTGGGGCTGCTTCCGAAATTTCATCAAGCCAATCGGTATCATAATTTTCGCCTGCAGGAGGAGTAATGGTTTCACCGGCTTCTTCCATAAATTGCTTATACTGTGCAGCATTCATAAGCTCAGCATTGGTAGCCAATGTTTGAATACCATACTGAAAATTGTATTCTATTTTGGATTTACCTTTTTGACCACTTTTGGTAGTAATTAAAACAACACCATTGGCACCTTCGGTACCATAAATTGCTGCCGAAGCTGCATCTTTCAGTATCTCCATAGAGGCGATATCGTTAGGATCCAGATCATCGATACCACCTGTTTTCATACCATCCACAATATATAGCGGGTTACTGTTTCCATTAGAACCGGTACCACGAATACGAATTTTCACACCAGCGCCAGGTGCACCCGATGTAGGCAATACAGCAACACCAGCTGTCCGTCCCTGAATGGCATGCTCAACACGACCATTTGATACTTTCTCCAGCTCTTCGGCTTTAACCGATGAAATGGCAGCGGTAACAACGCTTTTACGCTGAACGCCATAACCAACAACAACTACTTCGTCCATATCAATGGCCTCTTCAACCATGGTGATATCAATATTGGGTTTCCCTGCTACCTGGATGATTTGTGGTTCAAAACCAACAAATGAGAAACTTACCACTGCATCAGGTGATGATAATGTGATGGTATACGTACCATCAACCGAAGTAATAGTACCATTAGATGGATTACTTTGTTCAACAACTGTAACACCAGGAATAGGATCACCATTAACATCGGTAACCACACCAGATAAGGTATGTTCTTGCTGAACAGCTGCAATTGCCTCTGGAGACTTTGTCAATACAATTTGTGTATCAATAATGCGGTAGTTAACATCTGTTGAGGCAAAAAGCACATCCAATGCTTCCTGCAAGTTTTCGTTATCAACATTAATTGAAAGTGCTTCTATATCCTCAATAACCTGCTGGTTATATAAAAAGGTATAGCCCGTTTGTTTTTCTATATCATCAATAATTTGCTCAATTGATGAATTGTTTCGTTTCATCGAAAGAGTTGCTTCCTGCGAATATGTACTTGTAGCCCATATTTGCGAAACGCTAACCAGTAAAAGAATCGCTAACATTCTCATACGTCTGTAAATTTTTTGCAAGGCATAGTTATCCCATACCTCAAGTGGATTTTTTTTCATAAATTTGAAATGTTTAGTGAAACAAATTATTTGAGGAGAGTAAACGAAGGTGGTGCTTCATACTCTCCTTTTTTATTATATCATCGTTTATTCATTTTAAGTACAACCTTCATTTTACCATGTGTTCCATCCGCCAGTTGTTTCTGGTGATGGATTGTATAAGTTATAGGAGCAGTCAGCTTCATTAAACGAAGCACCTCTTCAATGCTTTCATCTTTAAACGTTGCCCTGAATTTATAATCCTTAGGATACGTACCATCAAGCAACACATCAATATGATACCAGTCACTTAATTTATCTGCCAATTGCTTTAAATTATCGCCTCTGATAATTAATACACCATCGACCCAACCTGTATGCTCCTCTGTTTTGACTTCTTCGATATAGGCCTTATTGATTTGTTTCTGATAAATTAATCGTTGACCAGGATTAAGAATAGTTGCTTCGTTGTTGTTAGCAACAAATTTCACCTTTCCACTTTCTAAAACAACCTCAGTTGTATTCTTCTCCGGCCACATATCGGCGTTAAAGCGGGTACCCAGCACAACAATTTTCGATTCACTTCCAATTACCTGGAATGGCCTTTGCTTATCATGCGTTACATCAAAAAAGGCCTCCCCTTTTAATTGGACATCTCTCGTTTCAAAAGCCGTTTGATAAGTTAGTTCTGAGCCACCTTTGAGCCATCCGGTGGTTCCGTCGGGCAAGGTAAATTCGACTTTTGAGCCGTGCATTGCATGAATAGAGGTACTTGGGTATTCGTTTTGCAAAGTACTATTGCCAATGTTTTTGATTACAAATAAGATAGCCAGTGGTAACAATAAAACTGCAGCAATGCGCGAATATACCTTGTATAAACTAAGTAATTTATTATTTGGTTTTTTCTCAATCTTATTGTGAATTGCTTCCAATACATTGCTAAGGTCTTTATCCGGCGCATCAAAATCACCCTTTTTCCAATCCTCCTTCAGATGTTTCCTGAGTTCAGATATACTGCCTTTATCGTTAAATTGCTCTATAACATGACGCTCATCCTGAGCTGTAAAATGCCCGGATAAATAACGCTTCAATCTATTTTCATCAATCTTTGTCATATCTTCAATCGCCGCGATATTTCGCCTTACTTTAATAATTTCACAATAATGGATAACGTCTTAATGAATCGCCTTTAATAGTAATATCCTGTAAAAAGAAAAATCTCCCTTCGAAAAAGGAGATTTTTTTAAATTATTCTTTTTTTATCTGATTAGCTGAACATTACAACCTTTAAATATCTGTAATTGTACATAAACCAAATACAAAACAAAGCGCAGACACAATAAGGAACAGATTTTTGTAATAAAAGTCGAAAACAACCCCTATAGCATCGGGGTGTCTCTTTGTTTCTCGTGTTTATCTTTTATGCTTAAATGCGAACAAACCCAGCTAAATAAGAGCAACACTTTTAAACAAATGAAACCAAAATACAAGGCAGCGACCAAGAAACATCTAAAGTGCTCCCACAAAAAATAATCGTCTTCGATAATGTTACGACATCACCCTAAAGAAATGCCATGTACCTGCTTATTAATCATTACGATTCTTCAATACAATTAAATGATGTGTACAAAAATGCCCCAACCGTATG
>JAKSBD010000194.1 GCA_022361295.1 Bacteroidales bacterium | reverse complement strand
CGAACCTCTGGTAAAGGATCCGTTCTCAAAACGACCACCTATATTGATGTTTGCCGTTCCGGTTGCCCTTACACGGTTTCGGTTGCCGTTATACATTATTAAATCGCCTGCTACATCTATAGTACCGTTGTTAACTGTTAATTCGGTATCCTGATTGTTAGTGTTGGTATTTTTCAGCTCAATGGAGTTACATACCAGTGATCCATCATCAATGTTCAACCACTGGTCGCCGGCATCGGCAGAAGGATCGCCTAGAGTAACTGCTCCTGTAACGGTTAATGCCTGACTTCCAAAAGAAAGGATGGTATTTTGATCGGTACCATCGTCAAAGGTTAAACTGGCAATGGCATTGGCAGGTGGCAAATCTAACGATACCTGGGCTCCATTAGTAATTAATACATCACCTGTGCCGGCTGATTGACCGGGATACTCAGTTGCTGCAGCCCATGCAGCACCATTGTATGTTTCCCAGGTTGATAAATCGGACCAGTTTGCAGCTCCTGATGAAGCCGTTCGGTAATCTCCAGCGTTTTGTGCGAGAATATTTAACGTGAAGATAGAAAATAACAATATGGTAGTAACACTTCTTGAAGAAGCTACCCAACACATAACTTGTATCATATAAACTATAATTAACTGTTACTCCCCTGTAACGGTTTTTATATAAAATCTTTAAAAAAGAGCTGGAAAGCTCCCCGATTAGGGGTTAATACGAATGAAGGGCGATAAGGTTATAAAAATGGTGGTTTTAGAAGGTAGTTATGAGTGAATATACTTCAAGTATCGTCAGGCATTAACCCATTTATTAATGCCCTCAGGCACGAAATAAGCGGGCCATTATGCTTTGATAATGGCTTCTGTCACAGAAAAATGGAGGTAAGACACAAAAAAAAGCTGCCTCAAACAATGTCGAGACAGCTTCTTTTTATATTCGTTGATCGTTTCTTATCGATCAAGTTATTTTACAAACACTTTTTGCTGATAGGAGTGGTTACCGCCAGAAACTTTTACAATATATATTCCCGGTTGAACATTCAGTTCATCTGTGTATGTATTTCCTTCAAACACCTTATTCATAACCAATGAACCCGATACGGTATAAACCTCAACATTTTTCTCTTTCATATCCCATTCGCACTTAACAGATAAGGTTGAATGGTTTTGAATGTATACTTCAACATCCCGATTCTGCCCCTCTACATCATCAATATCGGTAGGCACATCAATCCCTTTAGTTTTAAAATGCAACACAAAGCGATCATGATCAACTCCTTCCTCAGAATCAAATTCATAGGTAACAGAACTATTCATTGTCGTTAATGTCTCCAACTTCTTATCTTCAAGTACTATTTCATAGTCCACTTTCAGTGCTTCAACACCTGTAATTTTCAGATACTGTTTCCCTTCCCTGGCCTGAATACCCAGCTGTTGCTTGTAATTTACCAGTTCATCAGGCAGTACGTTAATCACCAGCTTAGTACCTTCCACAATTGAGTATATGTAAGAGTAGTTTGTTCCACTGTACATACGTTGCTCAGAATCACTTTCTGTTACTCTTGTCTCTCCATCCGGGAATAATGCAATAACTGCTTCGTCCAGCAGGTCATGTTCATTTCTAAGGTGCAGACGTAATACATTTTTATTACTATTACCCGATTTCAATGTTGGCTTAGAACCCACATTTGTTCGGTTAGCCGCATCCATTGTAAGCATTTTACCAGTGCCATATTCACTGTCTTTAGTTTTTATGTAAAAGGCCTGGTTAGGGGCTATTATACCATCAAACGTTTCAGGAGATGTTAGGCCTGAGAAAACATTATAGGTATCAAAATACTTAGTTGCATTTGTTGCAGAATTGGATACATATACCGTTCCTTCTGTTGCTCCAAAATCACCTGTATCATCACCCACCTCAGGAAGTTTATAATAGGCAGGATAAGGATTTGCAATAATTTGCCAACCGTCGAGCAATGCCTTTGAGTAGGAAGCCTGATTATTCAATAATCCTACATGCTCCAGGGTAAGTTCTTTTTTAACTTTAAACTGAAATCCACGGATTCGCTCACCCGAAAGCGGGTCAGTTATAAAAGCTGAAGTTCTAACCAACTTACCTGCATCAGAATATTCGTATAATGCATAACTATTGGTATTATCGTTTACGCGAATATTGGTATAGGTACTAATTGCCGGATTAGAAATACTATGACCTGTAAACCACCAGTGATCGGCAGGGTAGGTCCAACGAACAGTTACATTGCCGGTAATTGTTTTTGTTGGATCAGTAATGACCGAAGCCGGTTGCGTTGTGGTGTTTTCAACAATTAGGTCACCGTTAATAGTTATATCGCCGTTGATGGTAACTAAAGCACCTGGATTGATGTTTAATGAAGCATTGTTGGCTATTTCCAGATTTTTCATTAATGCAGTCCCAGTAATGGTTGGAAACACCTTACCATACAATGGGTTTTCAGGAATATAAACATCTGTATTTAAATCAGGGACTGAACCTGATGTCCAGTTTTGAGCTACATTCCAAACATTATTTTGCCCTTTCCATCCTTCAGTAGTCAAAATAACAGTATAATCTTCAGACTCACCATTATTGGTTGAAGTTGACACAGGATTACTGTTTCTTATGAATTGAACACGCATGCGAGTGGCACCTGTTACAGCATCACCTGTGCCAGGAACTGTTATTGAACCATTTAAAATAACCAACCCTGTTGAAGAAGTATTGGCTACACTCAATCGTTCATCTGTTTCAAAATCGCCATTCCCATCCCAGTCAATCCAGACAAACACATAGCGTGCGTTAGCATTGTTGTTATT
>JAKSBD010000394.1 GCA_022361295.1 Bacteroidales bacterium | reverse complement strand
GCATGCTCTGGATTGTTCCAATCAAACAAAGTTCCATCGGCCATCTCATAAGCATCAACTAAATCCTGTGTCGGATTAGTGTAGCCTTTGCCACTTTCAAAGCCTACCGGATAATTGTCTTTTTCCAGTGAATTAGCACCTGAAGCCCGCTTATCAAAAATAACATCGCTGTTCTCAAGGTGAGCTGTTGATTCCGGCGTAAATAAATCATTGTAGTTTACACCGCTCACTGAGTATCCCATATTAAACAAACGAGAGGCATTAACCGCACAACTATCGTAATAAGCATTGAACTCACCTGTTGGATTATGCAATGGACTGGCAGCATAAAGGAAAGCTCGAGCCTTAAGTGCTAAAGCTGCACCTTTGGTGGCATGTCCCATATCCGAATCTTCCAGCTCATTGGCCATTGGTAAGTATTTTAAAGCAGAATCACATGTTACGGCAATGTATTCTACCAATTCATCAACTGGTTTTCGAGATGGGTCAGCCGGTGTATAATCATCCAACCACTCATCGACAATTGGTACCTCGCCATAGCGCTTGAATAACTCAAAATAAAAATAAGCCTTCAAAAAACGCGCTTCCCCTCTCCAGCGATACAAATCCTGCATATATGACTCATAGTTAGTCTGGCTCCAGCGATCTTTATAAAAGGTTAGGGTATCGGCATTAACAATGAATTCACTAGCCAGACGTATGCCTTCATAGTTTCTGCTCCAGGCTCCGTTAGGGTGATTAAACTCACTGACACTACCGGTATTAAACCTGGCAATATCGCTATATAAATTGGCATGCTCAGCATCATCGGTTGATGCTGCCAGAAATGCACCGGAAACATGGTCAAATGTCTCAGGCACTTTATCATAAACCGCTGCCAAATATTTTCTTACATTGGTATATTCTGTCCATACCAGTTCATCGGTCCAGGCTTTTTCCTCTTCATACTCCAAAAAATCGCTACAAGAAAATGCAGTAGAAGCAAGCAGAGAAAATAGTAACAGTCGATATATATTTTTTAAACTCTTCATCTTCTTAAACTTTAAAATTGAACATTAAGACCTACGTTAAACGACTTCAACAAAGGATGTCCTGTTCTTACTTCAGGGTCTAAATCACCTGCAATATCACTCAACACTAATAAATTGTGACCTCTCAGATACAATTTAGCTCCCGAAAGCTTGATTCGCTCCAATACATTTGTATTGAACTTATAGCCAATTTCAGCAGTGCGCAGTCTTAAGTAACTTCCATCCTGCAGGTATAAACTACTTGGTAAATAGTTGTTGTAGTTATCACTTACCGACAAACGAGGTAATGTAGCAGAATTGCCGCGTTCTGGTGTCCAGTGGTTATTGGCTGCATATTCAGAGATATTATCATATCCGTTTTTAAGCGGACGGTACATTGAATGGTCATTCAACATTATATCCCTTTTGGCAATTCCGTCAAAGGCTGCTGTCAGGTAAATACCTTTTAACTCGGCACCAACAGTTATACCATAGTGCATCTCAGGAAACCAGTTACCCACAGCTGTACGGTCATACTCGTTAATCAGGTTATCGTTCCCGGCTATATCCTTATACTTAACATCTCCCGGCTGAACCGGATGTAAGGTGTTGACAGGGGAATTGGCAATATCAGTTGCATCCTGATAGAAACCATTGGCCTCATAACCATAAATAACAGAAATTGATTCTCCAACCATAGGGGTCGGATCATTGGCCTGCTGATACGCTTTAGTCACCTCGTTTTTAGCAAAGCCAATATTACCTTCTGCAAACCATGAGAAGCCATTGGCAAAATGGTTGGTGTAACTTAAAGTCGCATCAAAACCTGAGTTTTTAACTTCTCCGTAGTTGTACTGTGGCACATCAATACCAACCATGTCGGTAGCAATGGTATTGATTGAGTGAAGGATGTCTGTTTTCTTTTCGTTAAAGTAATCGACAGACACATTTAACTTATTAAACAAAACTGCATCAAATCCAATATTAAACTGGTGCCCCTTCTCCCATTCCACATCAGGGTTCACGATTGATTTTTCGCTTAAACCATCAATTTTCTGATCAGCAGTACGACCAAAACGGTAGCTTCCATTCCCCCCATAATTAGGTAAGTATGAGAAACGACCATATCCGTCCAACAGGCTGCTACCCGTTATACCATAGCTGGTACGAAGTTTCAGGTAATCAATCCAGCTGTTATCATTTAAGAAGTCTTCAGAGCTCAACACCCAGGCAGCACCAATCGCAGGGAAGAAACCATATTGATTATCTGGATTATACGAATTGGTACCATTGTAAGAAGCTACAACATCAACAAAATACTTGTTCTTAAATCCATAATTAGCACGTGCCGAAACGCCTTTGAAATTATATGGTTCAGCATCATTACGGTAAACTAACTTGCTTTGGTCGTATACCAACATTGCGTTGACCGAATGGTTACCAAACTCTTGGTTGTATGCTAAGTACCCTCTAAATGTTTCTGTTCTGTCCTGTTGCGTCGAGCGATCATCAAATTTAATGGTCTCTTCCTGTCCGTAAGGCACATAAGTTACCGCGGTTGATCCGTCGGGCTGAGGCACCAATACGCGATCATACACTGTGTAAGATGCTTTAAACTTCTCAGTTCCGATAAAAGTATTGTTAAATGAACCTTCGGCACTTGCACTTAAACCTTTAGCGATAAAATCCAAATCATAATTAAGGCGAACATTAAAGTTAATGTATCGTGAGTGCTTATCATTATATCCTTTGCCCACCATTTGAGCCATTGGATTATTGCGATACTGATCTGATCCGCCAAAGCTGCCATTCTCATTGTACATGACATAGCGATTGGCTGGTGTGCTAAAGATATTATTGATTAACTCAGTCGTACCTACCTGCGGATCGTTGCGATTTTCTAAACGACCGCCAATTCCTAATTGTAAATCAAATCTTGAGTTCAACTCAATATCAGCATTCGTTCTGAAATTGATTCGGTTAAACTCATTTGCAGTACTGTACTGCGAATTTTCATCGGTATGCTTAAACAAGCCATCGGCATGCATGTAGCTGATCAATGAATAATACTGTACGCGCTTAGAACCTCCTCTGAATTCAAGGCTTGTGTTCATATAGTTGGCCGAGCTCTTAAGCATTTCATCCTGCCAGTCAACATTAGGGTAATTGTAAGGATCACCTCCTGCTTTATATC
Organism: Bacteroidales bacterium; assembly: GCA_022361295.1. Taxonomy (GTDB): domain Bacteria; phylum Bacteroidota; class Bacteroidia; order Bacteroidales; family Marinilabiliaceae; genus Carboxylicivirga. Next base: position 1,537 of record JAKSBD010000394.1, on the reverse strand, counting down.
CATCCAGCTGTTGTTGTGTGTAACGAGGAGCCAAACCATCATTGGCATGTGCCTCATTCACCATTGTTGAATAAGTATAGGCATCAACATAATCAGGCAAAGTAGTTGGCATCATTACACCATAATCAGCATTAACCTTCAGGCTGGTTTTACCAATGCGTCCGCGCTTGGTAGTAACCAAAATAACACCGTTTGAGGCACGCAACCCATACATGGCTGTTGCCACAGCATCTTTAAGAACCGTAATACTCTCAATTTCAAAATTGCTGAGGTGTTCGAAATCACTGGTAAAACCATCTACCAATATAAGTGGAGAGGCATCACGAAATGAATTAAGACCACGCACATAAAAGTCAACTCCATTACTACCTGGTTCACCACCATTTTGAACTGTTGTTAATCCAGCCAGCTGACCAATGGCAGTGTGGTGTGTATTGGTAAAGCTTGTTGACTCAATTCTGTCGGCTGTTAACACATCCATGGCTGCCGATGATGTTGAACGATTTATTTTACCATAGGCACCATCTACATGTTTAATAAATGGATTTTCATATAAAGTATAGATCGCATTTTCACCTTCTACTTCGATCTCATCAATCTTAGATCCTTTATAAAACACTTCAAGCACCTGTCCGGCTGAAGCATTGATTGAAAACTCACCTTTTTTACCGGTGATTGTTTCATCTCCTGTCTGGCTATTCTTAATGACATAACCAAACAATACCTTGTTCTTACTATTCTTAATAACTCCGGAAACCTCCTGACCAAAAGCCTGGGTTCCGAAAGCAATTAATATTAGTACAAGGGAATATATCCTTAAATATTTTAAAGTCTTCATAATTAATTGCTATTAATTGTAACCTGGGTTTTGAACAAGACCTCTATCCTTCAATATTTCATACCTGGGGAAAGGCATCAAATACAGCTTATCATCCCAATTACGCTGTTGATTTTCGGGGCACTCCTTTACCATATAGTCTCCGAATTCGTATGGAACGCCATTTTCATCAGTTAAGCCTGCATCAATATCATCTTCATTAATTCGATGAATACCATACTTGGTTGCACCAATGGTTTCTGCAGCAATCTTCCAGCGCTTCACATCAAAAAAGCGTTGATCTTCAAATATCAGTTCAATGGCTCTTTCGTTTCGTATCAACTGACGCATCTCGTCTTGCGCTAATGAGCTGACATCGGGCATACCTGCTCTGTCTCTTAACAGGTTAAGATAAAAAGTAATGTCCGTATTACCTGGTTGTGCCTCATTTAAGGCTTCTGCATAATTCAGGTATAACTCTGGCAAACGCATGTATAAATACGGTATATCATAGTCCAGATTTTTATCAGTATACTGATCTTCATGCAAGAATTTACGCATGTAGAAACCTGTCATCCATCCACTTTTCAGATCTTTATTGGCCTTTGGTTTGTTAGATGGTTTATCCATGCTTGTATATATATTGGCATTGATTCTAACGCCACCAAAATCAGCTTTGTCGTGCACTATAGATGCATGAAAACGGGGATCCAGGTTCTC
>JAKSBD010000220.1 GCA_022361295.1 Bacteroidales bacterium | reverse complement strand
GTGAAATTTGTATTGATGACTGTGTAGGAACGATTACTTTGGATGCCGCAGGTGGTGTGGCTCCATTCTCTTATAGTATTGATGATTGTGCAACAACCAGTCCTGCAGGTGGGTTTACTGATCTTTGCTCAGGAGATTATACAATTTGTGCTGATATTGCTAAGAAGAATGATACTGACGGAGAAAATGATTTTTGGAATGGCGGAACGCATTCTTTATTTGACCGCTACTGGAGAGGCAATTTTACTACAGAGTACCTGAGCAGTGTTGACGCAGATGCCAATGCAGGCTCTAAAGCCATGAAGCTTAATATAACTTCAATGGAGGGTAAAAATTTCCGTTTACGTTCGGTAAATGTACCGGCAGGTGATTATACAATTACATTTAAAGCAAAAACCGATGCAGCAGGTGTAGGGAAAGCAAAAATAGGTTTTAAAGAAGATCCGTCAACTTGGACGTCTTTAACTGATACATATACTGAATATTCGGGAAGTTATACTGTAGTTGTAAATCCTAACAATGGTACAACACGTCTCGTTGTTTTTTATACTTGCGACCCTGCTGTGGTTGGAACGCAATCGTATAATATCTGGATTGATGATATTGAGGTAAAAGAAGGTCTTCCTACCAGCATTGATAAGTCATTTGAAGCTGAGGTTTTATTTTACCCCAACCCAATGCAATCGGTATTAAATGTACAAACAGATGCCAATATCAGTAATATTGAAATATATAGTTTAACCGGTCAATTGGTGCAGTCAGACTATACCGGTAATAAGCAAATTAATGTTGCAGGCTTGAGTAAAGGTGTTTACATTGTATCGGTTGTGGCCGATGGACAGATTATAAGAAAGAAGATAACAAAGCAATAGTAGGCTTAAATTGATTTTGTATAAAGGCCTTTGAGAAATCAAAGGTCTTTTACGATTTATAATGTAAATTTATATAATGAGAGGGAAAGCAATCATATTCTTTTTAATGGCTTTAGTACTGACAACGGGGATTCAGGCAAAGCAAAAAAAAGCTGGCAAACAGCCAAATATTCTTATTTTTTATGTGGATGATTTAGGCTGGATGGATCTGGGGTGCCAGGGATCGCAGTTTTATGAAACACCGGCTATTGATGAGCTGGCAAATGAAGGGATTCGTTTTACCAATGCTTATACTGCTCATCCTCGATGCGTGCCGGCCCGTTACGGTGTAATGACAGGAAAATATCCCGCCAGAGGCCATGTACCGGGAGGAAAAGGAATGGTACCGGAGGATGTAACGATTGCTGAGGCATTGAAAGAAGGTGGTTACACCACTTTTTTTACCGGCAAATGGCACTTACTGTTTAAAGATAAAGAGGGTAATATGCCCGAAAAACAAGGCTTTGATGTAAATGTGGCAGGTGGGGCAGCTGGAGCACCTCCCACATACTGGTATCCGTATCGCAAAGGAGAATCGACACCTTCAGGCAGAAAAGGTTATAAAAAAACGGAGATTCACGGACTTGAAGATGGTCAGGATGGAGAATATATAACCGACAGATTAACAGATGAGACGGTTAAGTTTATGCAAAGTCATGTGAAGAAAAATCCTGATGAGCCTTTCTTTGTTTTTCTTTCGCATTATGGCGTACACACTCCCTTTGAGGCTAAGCCCGAATTGGTGCAGAAATACCGTAAGAAGCTTAAATCCGATATGACATACGATTTGCCGGAGTATGAAAAGACAATCACCGGTGATACAAAACTTAGACAGGATTTCCCGGTTTATGCAGCCATGATTGAGAGTATTGACCAAAGCATGGCAAAAGTGAATGCTACATTGAATGAATTAGGTATTGCCGATAATACGATTATCATTTTCACTGCAGATAATGGTGGTTTATCTACACGCGGTAACAATCGGCAGTTAGCAACTTCCAACTATCCTTTGCGCTATGGTAAAGGTTGGCTGTATGAAGGTGGTATTCGCGAAGCCTTTATTGTGAAGTGGCCAGGGCAAACAGCTCCGGGACAGGTGTCTGATGCCCTGGTGACCGGTACTGATATTTTTCCGACAGTGCTGAAAATGGCAGGACTGAAACAACGTCCGCAAAACCATATGGATGGGCTTGATGTAACTTCAGCGATCAAAGGAGAAAGGTTTGATCGTGAAACTCCAATGTTCTGGCATTCTCCTATGGGAAGACCTGCCAGTACAGGCGACAGGAACAGTTCTGCTGTGCGTTTGGGAGATTACAAACTCATTGACTGGTATGATGAAGGTACTCTTGAACTTTACAACCTGAAAGAAGACATTGGTGAAACAAATAACCTGGCAGATCAAATGCCTGAAAAGGCCGGCGAACTGCATCAGCTGATCATTGAATGGCGAGCATCCATTGAGGCTAAAATACTGGATCCGTCAAAGAATAAATGGATGAAAAAAGCAAAGCACTGATGAAAGCGGATATTCAAAAAAAATATCTGATAGTTAT
>JAKSBD010000736.1 GCA_022361295.1 Bacteroidales bacterium | reverse complement strand
GCGAAAGCTTGTTTCAAGCTCATCAAAATCTGGTCGCTTCGTGTTCCAAACGATTGAAACTATTGTCCCCGTTTTCACAAGTTGTTGGAGCCAATGGTGTTTGCTAATTTCGATTTTGGCCATGGCATTACAGCCGAAAGTAAATTTGCTTTTTACCTGAGTGAGTGGGAAGATAATGATTTTGGTCCAACCTACTTTATCGAATCGACTGACTATAATAATGAGAATTGGGTGACACGTAGCCATAATAACCGAACACAATATACCTGGAACAACCTGGTGCACTATACTAAAAAGCTGAATAAGCATAAGCTGAATGCCACAGCTGGTATGACCATGGAAAGTGATGAAAATCGTTATTTGTCTGGAGAAGGTTACAATGCCCCTAACAATCACCCTGATCTAAGGTATATTGATTCGACGGAAGATACCAAACGTTTTGCTTCAGGAAGTAATAACAAAAGCACGCGTCAATCGTTTTTAGCGCGAGCCAATTACTCTTTTGGTGACAAGTATTTACTTACCGCTTCGTTTAGAGCAGACGCTTCATCGCGATTTAATAAAGAGAATCGTTGGGGATATTTTCCATCGGTTTCAGGAGCCTGGAACCTGGCTGAAGAAAGTTTCATGGAAAACGTACAATGGTTAAGTCAGGCTAAGTTAAGAGCCGGATGGGGACAAGTGGGAAATGACAACATCAATAACGATGCCTTATTAACCACCTTAGGCCGTACGATTTATGTGTTTGGAACTGAGCGGGAAATTAATTTGGGACAGGCACCGGCATCGGTTGGTAATGCCGATTTACAATGGGAAACAGTTGAGGACATGAATATTGGAGCCGACCTGGGTTTCTGGAATCAGCGTTTAACTGCATCGCTGGATTATTTTGAACGTCGATCAAAAGATATGTTGCTGGCCACTTCTATTCCCTATTACTTAGGATCAGCCTGGAGTGCACCATATGCTAATATAGGTACCTTGACAACCAAAGGTTTTGAGGTCATACTAACTTACCGTAAGGAATATGCATCAGGTTTTAGAATGACACATTCAATGAATGTATCTACAGCCAGCAGCAAAATTACCAGGCTGGTTGAAGGAGAAGCCATATGGAGTGGTAATCATCAGCGTCTTGAAAACCTAACGCGTACAGTAGAGGATGGTGTTGCCGGTGAATTTTATGGAATGGTTACCGACGGTATTTTTCAGAATGAAAGTGAAGTCATTAATTATACTGATGAGTTTGGAAATATATTGCAGCCCCATGCTCAACCAGGAGATATGCGTTTTAAGGATGTGAATGGAGATGGACAAATCAATGCCGACGACCGTGACGTGATCGGTAATCCTGAAGCAGACTTCACTTTCGGTGTTAATATGAACTTTGGGTATAAGAATTTTGATTTGAGCATGCTGTTTACCGGTTCGTATGGAAACGATGTGCTTAATGCTGTTAAGCCATATGCCGGAACAGGAAGTGAACGTTACAACTCCTTTGCCGGATTACTTGAAAAGGCATGGGATGGAGAGGGATCAACAAATTCGCAGCCACGCCTGGCCGCTGTTGATAATAACAACAACTTCATCTATTCCGATTACTATATAGAGGATGGATCGCACCTGCGTTTAAAGTCGTTACAGCTTGGCTATAACCTGCCAAAAAGCTGGCTGGATCGCGTGCAGATAAGTAATGCCCGCTTGTTTATCGGTGGCGAAAACTTATTTACACTAACCAGCTTTGATGGCCTGGATGTGGATTTAGGCGGTAGTGCCCTGGAAAGGGGTATTGATTGGGGACAATATCCTTTGCCTCGTATTTTTATGGTGGGAGCTAACATTTCTTTTTAACCTATTGAATAACAAGAATGATGAGACGAAATAATCAACTTATTATAATATTTAGTGTATTGGTGGTTTTATGGTCCTCGTGCAGCGACTTTTTAGAACAACCTATACAGGGTAAGCAGGTGTTAGAGAATTACTTTGCTAATGAAGATGAGTGTTTAAAAGCCCTTTCGGGCTGCTATGCATCCCTTAGCCCCGAAGACTGGTGGGAGAATGACCTCTTTTACCTGGTGGGCGATATTTGTTCTGATGATGCTTTTAAAGGCAATTCACTGGAAGGTGACCAGCGTGACTTTGGTGAGTTGGCCCGGTTTAATATTACACCACAAAATGAGTGGATTCAGTATAAGTGGCAATATGCCTATGAGCAGGTCTATCGTTGTAACCTGGTAATTAAAAACGTGCCGGAAGCACCTGTCAGCGACGATTTTAAGACACGTGTTGTGGCAGAGGCAAAATTCCTGAGAGCCTTTGCTTACTTTGAATTGGTGAAGAATTTTGGCGATGTGCCACTTTTACTGGAACCACTAACGGTGAATGACCCGAAACAAGAGCGGGTTGCTGCTTCCTTAATCTGGGATCAGATTGAAAAGGATTTGAATGATGCCGCTTTAGTATTGCCTGAACGTTCGGAGCAAGGGGCCTCTGATATTGGCCGGGCTACCAAGGGAGCTGCTTTGGCTTATTTGGTTAAAGCCTATGTATATCAGAATAATTGGAGTGATGCAGAACCATTGGCCAAGGAAATAATCGAAACAGGAGAATACAATTTGAACGACCCATTCCCAATGGTGTGGAGTATTCATAACCCTAATGGTAATGGCTCCATATTTGAAATTCAAACCGTATTTGATAATGTGTTGGATGCCGGAACAGTATTACCTGTATTTACCAGAAGTAGAGCTGATGGAGGCTGGGGGTTTGCAACGCCTTCCAGTCATTTGGATAACTTTATGGCGGGTGATCCCCGTCGCAATGCCACCATCATTAAAGAAGGTGATTACGTAGATGCCGATTACCCAAGTTACGATACCCAGTTGTCAGAAAATGAGACGGGACGAATTAATCGTAAATATTGGATCGCCTGGAATGATCGTCCATCACAATCGGAGCACACCCGCACACCACTCAATCACATCTTGTTTCGCTATGCCGATTTACTTTTATTACATGCCGAAGCTGCCTGGCACAATAGCAATGAGGGTGAGGCCATTGCTTCTTTAAATAAAGTTCGAAACCGCGTGGGGCTTAGTGGCATAAGTTCATCGGGCGAACAGCTTCTGATGGATATTTACAAGGAGCGTCGCATGGAGCTGGCTTTGGAAGGTCATCGTTATTATGACTTAAAACGCCAAAAAGGAATAACGAATACGGGTTCATCGCGCTTAAAAGAAGTGATGGATGAGTTTGTAGCTTATAACCTTGGTGCCAATTCAGATTACGATGCAGGCAATGCTAAAGGTGAATTATTTGATGAGAATATACACCTTCTATTTCCAATTCCTCAGGCAGAAATTGATTTGTCAGAAGGTACATTAACACAAAACAAAGGATATTAAAAGTGCAGGCCCTCATTCCGGCAAAAGCAGACTGAGGGCTCTTACTTAATGTATGAAGTAGATGGATATTAAAATGAACTGGCAAATATTTCTTGCACAGGTAGTGCTGCTTATCTCGTTATCCTGCTCGTGCAGTGACGACAGTGTGAACACTGGAAACAAGAATGAGCGTATCAAAGTACAATTGACAAACTCTGATTTACAGTACAATGGTCGCTGGCAAATAAACGAATACATTGCAAGTGCCAGTACTACGGGTAGTTCGCTTAAAGTAGCATTTAACGGTACGGGTTTATCAGCATTGTTGTCAAGTGATAACTATGGTGGTGATGGCTTTAGTTACTTGTATGTGATTGTTGATGGCGATGATAGTATTGATAAGCGTAAAGTTATACGATTGAATGGTATTAAACAATTCTATCCGGTAGTATCGGATTTGCCTATGGGGCATCATACGGTTGAAATAGTGAAGAAAAATGAAGCATGGGGAGTCGTTCATCTGCATGAATTACAGGTGATCGGCAGCGAAGTTGTTAGTTTGGAGCCAAGGGCAGATCGCTTGATCGAGTTTATTGGTGATTCCAATCCATCGGGGTGGAGTGCCTGGGACGATAAAGATCAGGGAGGAGATGATGCCACTGACGGTTACTATGCCTATCCGGGCTTTACAGCACGTGGGCTCAATGCCGAATGGGTCAACCTCTCGGTGGGAGGTTTTGGAGTAACTGAAGGCATGGGTGATAAAGATTTGACCGACTATCACGATAAAGTACATGTGTACCATCAAACCAATGAGAATACCTGGAATTTTGAAAACAACAACCTGGGTAGAAAACCTCATGTAGTAGTCATCAATCTTGGAGCCAATGATTATTGGAATGGAGCTACCAAGGCAGATATTAAATCAGCATGGAAAAAACTGGTGACTACACAGATTCGACCCGTGTATCCCGATGCACATGTGGTGTTTGCCAATTCATTTGGCTGGGCTGTCAATGAGCCGGCCGATTACCTGGATGAGCTCCTGCAGGAATTTAATGCCATGGGTGAAAGCAACGTGTCGTTTGTGAAATTTCCCTGGCTATGGGGACAGGATCATGCTGTAATATCGGAACAAGCGGGTTTTGCCAATATTCTTGGTGCTCATATTGCTGAACAAATGGCTTGGGAATGGACACCTGTTTCATATAGCTCATTACCATTAGAAAAGGGGCAATTGGGTAATGCATCGTTTGAAAATAACCTGTTAGGACAGCGTCCTGATGGTTGGCGACCAATCCATGTCAATACCAATGCCAGCTATCAAACCGGGAGTGATGCGAAAGACGGCAATGCCTTTGTTCGCTGTCAGGCCAATGATGGTGTGCATCAGGCAGTGGTAGCTGATGAGGGTGATGTGTTCATACTTTCGGCATGGGCCAAAGGAAGTGGAACAGGAATGATGCAATACCGCTTTCGCGATCAGGGGCAAAGTGTGCTGATGCACGCAACACAAGAAGTGGTAATGACTGAAGACTGGCAGGAAATAGAACTTATAACTCAAGCGGCACCGGCTGGAACATGGCAAATTGATGTGGTGTTGCAGGCAGCTGCTGATGCAGTGGTTGATTTTGATGCCACTGAAATCGGTTTAAATAAATAATCAGATAGACATGTTGAGGATAGCATTATTTACCGGATGGCTTTTGCTGATAGGCATGACATCAGTTTCACAGGAGCTAAAGTTACTTTGGCCTGAAGACAGCATGCCCTATTTCAAAGCAAATAATCTGATTGAAGAAGAAAAGGAGAGCTGGGGAACACGTTGTGTCTTTAATGTGGTTACCCCTCAATTATACGTTTATCCCGCTCAGGGCCATAACAGCGGTAAAGCAGTCATTATTTTGCCTGGTGGTGGTTACGAGGTGGAAGCCATTTATCATGAAGGTCATGATGTAGCCAGGGAACTGGCTGATAACGGTATTACGGCTGCCGTGTTAAAATACCGTCTGCCCCTGACCGAGAGTTCTGATACACCGGAAAAATTACCGATTACAGATGTGCAACGTGCCTTTGAACTGATGCGCCAATGGGCTGAACAATATGGTTTTGGACCTGACAATATTGGAGTGATGGGTTTTTCAGCAGGAGGACATTTGGCAGCTTATGCCTGTTCCAGGGATCTGCAGCAACCTAATTTTTCACTTATCATCTACGGTTGCCCACGCTTGACCGATGAAAATGTTGACTGGCTGGAGAATAAATTGTTTCACCGGGCAATGACTGATCAGGAATATGATGAATTTAATATTCTCGAGCAGGTTAATTCCACAACTCCGCCTGCATTTTTGTTGCATGCTTTAGATGATAAGGTCTGCCATTACGAGGAGACCAGCGAATATGCCGCCGCCTTGAGAAAGCATAAGGTAGCATTTGAGTTACATACGTTTCCAAAAGGAGGTCATGGCTTTGGTTTGGGCAATGAATCCAATGGAACAGCACAATGGATAGGTTTAGCCATTAGCTGGATCAAACGACTGTAGACTCAACTGGTCACGAATGGTATTTACAAATACTTTAAAGACAGAAACTATGTACTATAAAAAAATGATTGTTTTCATCCTTTTAATAGGATTGTCTACCCACTTGGCGATGAGCAAGGATTGGCAAAATCCGGCTAAAGTCAGAGAAGGAAAGCGACAGCCCTTTGCCTGGTCGTTTCCATATCGCTCATTAGACAAGGCCAAAAAAAATGATAAAACAAGCTCTGATTACTATCAATGTTTAAATGGCACATGGTCATTTAACTGGTCAGTTAATCCGTCGGAACGTCCTGCCGATTTTTATCAATTGGATTATGATGTTGCTGGTTGGAATGAAATAGAGGTACCTGCCAACTGGCAAATGGAGGGTTATGGTACACCCATTTATACCAATGTAAAATACCCTTTCAAAATGGATCCTCCCAATATCCCGGATCAGTACAATCCGGTGGGATCCTATGTGCGTACTTTTACGATACCCGATTATTGGGATGGAAACCAGGTAATACTGCACTTTGGGGCAGTTAACTCGGCCATGTACGTGTGGATCAACGGACAAAAAGCAGGCTATTCACAAGATTCCAAAACACCTGCTGAGTTTGACATTACACAATTCCTGAAAAAGGGAAAAAACAAGCTGGCAGTAGAAGTCTATCGCTGGTGCGATGGCAGTTACCTCGAAGACCAGGATATGTGGCGCTTAAGTGGAATAGAACGTGATGTTTATTTATATGCATTACCACAAACACATATTCGTGATTTCTTTGTGAAAAGCGGCCTGGATACCAAATATAAGGATGGAGTTTTTCAACTTGATGTAGAACTGGAGCTGCAAACGTCAGATGCAGAACTGGAGGTCCAATTAGTAGATACTGGTGGAAAACCGGTATATCAGGAGATCAGAAAAGCAGACGGCAGCAAACAGAGCTTTGCAACATTTTTGCCCTCAGTGGATACATGGAGTGCTGAGCTACCCAACTTATATACCCTGTTTGTCTTGCTAAAAAATGATGCAGGAGAAACGCTCGATGTAAGAAGCACCAATGTAGGTTTTCGTACCGTTGAGATTAAAAACAAACAGTTATTGGTGAATGGCCAGCCGGTATTGTTAAAGGGAGTTAACCGACACGAGCACCATGAGGCTGATGGTCATGTGGTTTCCAAAGCTTCGATGTTGCGTGATGTTGCACTAATGAAACAACACAACATCAATGCAGTGCGTTGCAGCCATTATCCGGTTGACCCTTATTGGTACCAACTATGCGATCAATATGGTTTGTATGTGATTGATGAGGCTAATATTGAAAGTCATGCAATGGGATCGCTTTGGAATGATGGCTATAGCCTTGACAGGACACTGGGCAATAATCCTGATTGGAAACAGGCTCACCTTGACCGAACAATAAATATGGTGGAAAGAGATAAGAATTTCCCCTCTGTCATAATCTGGTCTCTGGGCAATGAAGCAGGTTCAGGGCAGAATTTTGAAGCGACGGCCGCGTGGATCAAAGAGCGTGATAACAGCAGACTGGTGCAGTATGAGCAGGCTTGGTTGGAGTCCTATACAGATATTGTATGCCCTATGTATTACAAAATTGAGCAGATGGAGGAGTTCCTCACTTTGAATGATCATCGTCCAATGATACAATGCGAATACAGCCATGCCATGGGCAACAGCAATGGTAATTTAATGGATTACTGGAAACTTATTCGCAGAGAGCCGCAGCTGCAAGGTGGTTTTATCTGGGATTGGATGGATCAGGGTATTGCGCAGCAACTGCCTGATGGAAATAAATACTGGGCTTATGGAGGCGATTTTGGTCCTCAGGATGTGCCATCTGACGGCGACTTTTGCTTGAACGGACTTATTTTTGCAGATCAGACACCCAAACCTGCTTTATATGATGTTAAAAAGGTGTACCAGGATTTCTGGATAACTGCCACTGATCTGTCAAAAGGAAAATTCAATATCTACAATGAAAGCTTTTTCAGAAATACCGATGCGCTTGAACTGTATTATGAAATCAAGGCTGAAGGTAAAGTACTTCAAAAAGGGATTATTCCTTTTAAGAAAGCAGTTAAGCCGCAGGAAAACAGAGCTTTTAAAGTCTCTTATGATTATGAGATAAATGAAGACACGGAGTACTTTATCAATTTCTATGTCCGCACATCCAGAGAGCATGGTTTACTGGAAAAAGGATATGCGCTGGCCACAGAGCAATTTGAGCTCAGCGGTTTTAAACCGGCGATCAGGGAAAATAATCAGCAAGGTTCTTTAACATTGTCTGAAGACGAGGCGAAACACTATGTATTCGGAAAGGATTTTACCATTGTTATTGACAAGAAAACAGGAAACATAAGTGATTGGAAATATCGTAGTCAGGATCTGTTACGCCGTGGCTTGCAACCTAATTTCTGGCGTGTTCCTACCAATAACGACCGAGGAAACGGGATGCATCACCGATGCCGGGACTGGTATAATGTGCAGGCAAAGCGCACAATAAGCTCATTAAAAGTTGAAAAGCTTGATGAACGTGTAAAGATTTCGACGACTTCAATGATAAGTGTTGGGGAATCCAGTTATGATGTAATTTACACCATCTATCCTGATGGAGCGGTTCGGGTGGATGTGGACTTTAAAAAGGGGGCTGCTGAACTTCCTGAATTACCTCGCTTTGGCATGAATCTGGTGATGCCTGATGGTTTTGACCAGGTTGAGTGGTATGGTAACGGACCTCACGAATCATACAGTGATCGCAAGAATGCTGTAATGGTAGACGTGTATAAAGGCAAGGTAAGCGATCAGCACGCTCCTTATGTATGGCCGCAGGAGAGTGGCAATAAAACTCAGGTACGCTGGATGAAGGTGATGAATGGACAAGGACGTGGACTTCTCGTATCAGGCCAGCAACCGCTGGAAATGAGCACGCATCATTTCACCATTGATGACCTGAATAATAACCTGACGCACTATTATCAGATTCCTCAGCGAAATATTACAGAGCTTAATATTGATTTAACTCAACGAGGTGTTGGTGGCGATAATAGTTGGGGTTACGATACACACGAAGCTTATAAATTGGTGGATAATACCTATCATTACACCTTTACCATTAGTCCACTTTAGTAGCAGAAGAATGAATTTTATGAAACGAATAAAGATGATCGTAAAAATATATTTAGCAATATTAATTGCTCTTACATCGTGTCAAAAAGACAGCGGTGGGGAGCCAGACGATTCGTCAGCACTGAATCTTACTGTTCAAGCCGATGTAACTCGTCAGACGATTCATGGCTTTGGAGCATCTGATGCCTGGAGTTGTCAGTTTGTTGGTAAGAATTGGCCTGAGAATAAAAAAGAGCAAATGGCCGACTGGCTATTCAGCAAAGAAGTTGATGCAGATGGTCATCCCAAAGGCATTGGCTTGAATACCTGGCGATTTAATATTGGAGGAGGCAGTGCCGAACAGGGATCTGCTAGTGAGATTAAGGATGAATGGCGACGGGCAGAATCATTTATGACCGGCAAAGGTGTTTATGATTGGAGTAAACACGAAGGGCAACGATGGTTTTTAAAGGCGGCTAAAGAAAGAGGAGTGAGTCAGTTTGTTGGCTTTGTTAACAGTCCTCCTGTTAGTCTTACAAAAAATGGGAAAGCATATTCTTCAGATAAAAATCATTACAATCTGGCAGAAGAGAATTATTCACTTTTTGCCGATTATCTGGCAGATGTTGCATTGAAGATCAAAGAACAGGATGGTGTCAGTTTTAAATACATCAGCCCGTTTAATGAGCCACAGTGGGATTGGACCAATAAAGGGCAGGAGGGAACGCCTGCTCAAAATACGGAGTTGGCCGCTGTAACAAAAGTCATTAATATGGCTTTTGAGCAGAAGAGCGTTGATGCCTTGATAGAGATACCAGAATCTGCGCAATTGAATTTTATGTACGAGAATGGCGGCAAATCAGGTCGGGGCTTTCAGGTTTATAGTTTTTTCGATCCATCATCACCCGAATATCTTGGTAAGCTGTCGCATGTGGCTCCTAAAGTTGCCGCGCACAGTTATTATACTACCTGGCCAGTTGATGAAATGGCTTCGGTAAGACGGCAGGTTAATGAGGCTATAAAAGCAAATCCTGAACAAGTTGAGTTCTGGATGAGTGAATATTGTGTATTAGAGAATAACTCGGAAATAGAAGGAAACGGACGTGATCTGGGGATGAATACCGCGCTGTATACATCACGAATTATATTCACCGATCTGACCATTGCAAATGCCTCGTCATGGCAATGGTGGCTGGCAATCAGCCCTTATGATTATAAAGATGGATTAGTTTATATCGATTATAATAAAAACGACGGTACTATTTATGATTCCAAAACAATGTGGGCCTTAGGGAACTACTCACGTTTTATAAAAGATGGCATGCAACGTGTTTTGATCGCAAGGAGTGATTCAAAAACGGACGAGCAATCTCTTAATAGTATCATGTCCTGCGCTTTTATGTCAGAAGATAAGAGCGAGCTTACTGTTGTTTTTACGAATTATTTAAATTCAGATGTGCCTGTACAGGTTAATTTAAAGGGTGCAATGTTGAATAGTAAACTGAAAGTATACCTGACAGATGGTAAAAGTGGTAATAACCTCGCATTTCAAAAGGAAATAGATCTGAAAGAAGAGTTAATGATTCCTGCACGCAGTGTTGTAACGCTTTCGAATGTGGAGTAGTTTTATGATTAAAATTATAGTAAACGGAGGTTCATAGATTTGAGCTTCCGTTTATTGTTTTAAGCTTATTAACCTGTTTATAAGCTAAGGATATTTCCCTTACTACGGGAGGGCTATGTCGTAATCGGTTGGTATATAAGACTTAATGATCAGCTGTGTACGAGACCCGTACAAACAGTGGTGTCAACTAAGCGTTAAAAAATGCGCTTGTTGGTGTGTTAAACAACGGTGTAAAGTTATTTCAGTACACTATTAATAATCTGTATTGTAATTCTAGGATTGGACAAAATGCCTTGTAATAAAATTATAGTTCCTTCGAAGTTTCTTCAAAGTTCCTTCAAAGTTCCTTCGATGTTCCTTCGATGTTTGTTCAATGATTATTGAAGAAACATTGATGTAAATATGATTAATCAATGACTTGAATATGGATTAATCGGTAAGGTGTTCTAAAGTAGAAATGTTTCTTAAGTGGTCAATTCCCAGAAGTAACTTAATGGCATTAATAGTAATGATCTTGTTTAATGAGCCTTTTATCAACAGACTCATTGATTTTACCCAGCCTTCATTATCTTTACAGAGAACCTTAAAATATTTACAACTATGAGAATTATTTTCTTAGTCCTTGTAGCGGGGCTGTTATGCGCATGTAATTGTAACAAACAAGGCAAGTCTGACTTTCCTGAACAGTATGTTGGAACCTGGCAGTTAATCTCATCAGATTATCACAGTAAAGACTCCGTGACATCAAACATGGTGGATGGGCAGGAGATGATTAAAATTATTACGCCCACACATTTTGCCTTTTTCCTGCACGATTTACATCAGGGTAAAGACAGTAGTAATGTAGCTTATATGTCGGGCGGAGGTACTGTGTCTTATGAGGATGATACCTATACCGAGAATCTCGACTTTTGTACAGCACGTAACTGGGAAACACACTCGTTTCATTTTAAACTGGAGCTTAAAGGAGACACATTGATTCAGCAGGGTGTTGAAGAGTTGGAAGAGCTTGGCCTGGGCAATGAGAATCTGCTGCTGATTGAAAAGTATATAAGAACGGAAGAATAGAGGAGATTAAACGGGTGCTAAAACCAGTAATAAGCATTCTTTAATATTTTTTCTTAGCTTCGTTAAACTATAATTTATAAACCTAATATTATGAAGAGATTAACTCAGGTGATGCTTGTTGGGGCAGCCCTTTTATTTTCGCTTAATGTTTCAGCACAAAAAGCACTTCGTTATAACCTTACTGTTGGCGAAACCTATCACTTAAAGCAGAATACAACCCAGTCTATTGAGCAGAATGTAGCTGGCATGAGCCAAAATATGAAAACTACGATGGGAGGCGATGTGGCTGTTACTGTGACAGGAAAAACCGGCAATGTTTATTCGTCAGAGATTGTTTTTAAATCGATGCTTTTTAAACTGGAAGGGCCGATGATGAATATGA
The DNA here is from genome assembly GCA_022361295.1 of Bacteroidales bacterium. Classification (GTDB taxonomy): domain Bacteria; phylum Bacteroidota; class Bacteroidia; order Bacteroidales; family Marinilabiliaceae; genus Carboxylicivirga. The sequence goes on along the minus strand of JAKSBD010000736.1, from coordinate 458 downwards.
CTTATGATTCAAAGAATGCCGAAGCGGATAAAACCAATCCATTGAATAAAACCTTTGATTTATTGGTAGGTCATTTATTTCAGGTGAAGTTCGATGACAGAGGTAATATTCAGGAAGTGAAAGGTTTTGAAACGATAGCTGAGAAAGTGGCGAGTGCATTTGGTGATAATCCACAACAGGCCGAGATGATGAAGAAACAATTGGCCACTCAGTTTTCTGACGAGAGTATGAAAGGCAATTTGAGTAATATGTTTATCATCTATCCTGAAGAAAAGATAAAGGTTGGTTCAACCTGGACGAATACCAACGCTATCTCGGCTCCATTTGAAATCAATAATCAATATGATTTTAATGTGGACGATATGAATAAAGAAGAGGTTAACTTATCGGGTAAAGGAGTAATGGCCACTACCGAAGGTCAAACGGTTGAGCAAATGGGTATGACACAGCATATCAAT
>JAKSBD010000228.1 GCA_022361295.1 Bacteroidales bacterium | reverse complement strand
ATGGCCGGATTACCACCCCGTGCCGCAATTTCACCGCATTCAATACCATGCCATGACATTACAACAGCATCTTCAGCCAGATAACCTTGCAGTATTTCATCCCAACCAATAAGTGCCTTGCCATTCTCTTTTAAGAAATCAGCAATACGTTCTACAAAATAAGCTTGTAACTCATACTCATCAGCAAGCTTTTCTTTTTTTATGCGTTCCTGGCATTTAGGACATTGCTCCCAACGACCTTTGGGGCACTCATCGGCTCCAATGTGCACATAATGCGAAGGAAAAAGCTCAAACACTTCTGTTAATACGTTTTCCATAAATTCGATAGCTGCATCGTCGCCTGCACAATACACATCCTCGTATACGCCCCAGGTATTTCCCACTTTCAGCTCTTTCTTTAAGCAGCTTAACCATGGATAAGCTGCTATGGCAGCAGTACTGTGTCCTGGTAGCTCAATTTCAGGTACCACTTCAATATGCCTTTCTGCGGCATAATTAACTACATCCTTTATTTGTTCTTGCGTATAAAAATAAGGACCATAGGTTGAGCCATCCGTTTCGGTACGAACCCCGCCCACCGTTGTTAAACGCGGATAGTTTTTGATTTCGATACGCCAGCCCTGATCATCAACCAAATGCCAATGAAAATGATTTAACTTATAAAAAGCCATCCAGTCCAATATCTCCTTGATTTTATCTACACCGAAAAAATGACGGCTAACATCGAGATGTAATCCCCGCCAGCTAAAGCGTGGATTATCGGTAATCTTTAATACAGGAAGTGCATTTTGATGTATGGCAAGAAGTTGTTTTAATGACTGAAAGCCATAGAAAAAACCATTATCAGTATTCGCGAAAATAAAAATACCTTCTTCTTTAATTTCTAAGCTGTATTGCTCCTTACCCATTGACTTATCGTCTTCCAGATAAAGCACAAGTCCATCACTATGTCCTTTCACAACATTATCCACCAAAATTTTGTAAACCTGACGTTTGGATTCTTCACTAATATTGTCGCTGGCAACAACCTTGCTAATACCAACAAAACCAATACTTTCATCACTGTAATTTAGCGCATTAGGTTGCGGAATAATGGCAGCACCCCTCTGCTCTTCGTTACTCATTTGAGTACCTAACATGGTGATCATTACAACCAAAAAGGCGATAATAATCAAATGAAATTTATACTTACCCAACATTCCTGACATCTTCTTCCTGTTCCTTGTATTCTTATTTATTTTAACTTCCGGCAACGAATGATATTACCTGGTATTAAAATACCGTTCTGCTTTACCACAGTTCGGATTTCATAATCCAACTCAGGCTTAAGCTTTTTAATAACACGTTCGAATGTTTCTCCAGATTTGTATTTCTTTAGAGAGGTCATCTCCCATTTATCGCTGTAAATCGATTCATGAAAACCACCATACTCCCTGTATAAGAAGCCAACTTTCAGTTCTTCGCCTACTGTGACATTTTCAATTTTACCGCTCATTCGAATTAAGGTTGGATTTTCCCTTACTGGCTTATTGGTAATAGCTTTCACAGGATTCATGGCCGGCTCAACATTTTCAAGCTTCACCACGATCGGGTTATCCCAATCATTGGCATTATAAATACGCTGCGCTCTTACAACCGAAATTTCCAATCCTTCATTAGTTTGATTAACTCGTGAATCAGGTACAATATACTGGTACTCACAAACCAAATCATTCTGACCTAATACTGATATTTTGGTATCCTCAGTGGCTTTAACTGATTTTAAAGTAAAAACCTTACGGTCGCCACGCTCCCAGTCAATTTTGGTGATATAGGCATAGACTGCCTTGTTATCTTTTGAGCGACTCATCCAAATATTACCTTCATTGGTTACTATCCATGGACGAACGTTATATAATGCTTCCTGGTGAACAAAGTTCCAGGCCGCTACTTCCCGCAGGTTCTCTTCTTCAACAATATCTAATTCGCCATTAGGTTTTGGTCCCACATTTAATACTAATGCACCACCTTTACAACGTGTTTCAATCAATATTTCAATCAAGCGTGTACCATGTTTTATTTTTTTGTTGGTTGGTTTGTAGGCCCACTGATTATTCATTGTAATACAAGCCTCCCAGGCTTCATCACGAGCCAAATCAGAGACGGTTTGCTCAGGTGAATTTAAAGCGCCACGTGTAATTAAGATATCAGGGTTTAGCTCCCAGCAAATCTTTTTGGCCGGTGGCCAGTAACCACCATCCAAAAACATGATATCGATTTTACCATAGTTGGTTAATAATTCACGTAATTGGTCTTGCATAAACACATCATACTCTTTTCGGAACGGCTTGGCGATTTCTTCACGGTTACGACGCTTAATTAAAGCACCTTTTTCACGCAAAAACAACCAGTCTTCCGGCGAATAATAGAACCCAACTTTAAGTCCCATTTCACGACAAGCATCTACGTACTCCTTCACAATATCTTTATTGTAAGGCGTATTCATAATGTTGAAATCGGTCGTTTTAGTGTCCCACATACAAAAACCACTATGGTGCTTGGTAGTTAACACCATGTATTTGGCACCAGCTAATTTGGCCAGACGGGCCATTTCCATGGCATCAAAATCTTTGGGATTAAATGTTTTTGGCAATTCGTTATAATAACGATCCTGATAATCTTCTGAACTTCCAACTATGGTATGGCTAATCACCGTTCCTAACTGACTATCCATACTCCAATGCAGAAATAAGCCAAAACCGGCATCCTGTAACCACTCTTCCAGTTCTGGCTTGTTCTTATTATAGTCTGATGACAAGGCATCTTTTTCTATTTGTGCAAAAGCAGCCGTATTAAGTAATAATAAGCAAAATACGACTGCGTTTCTTAAATTCAGTTTTAAATTCATCTGTCTTTCCCTTAAAATTGTGTTTTAAGAATATGTGTTTTTCCTCCCAGCTCGTTGACAATGATAAATACATGTTCTTCAGAACTCATCTTTCTCAAGCTATCAGAAAATATTGCATCGCCAATGAGGCTTCTATACGTTCCATTTGGCCAACCAAATGTGATACATTCTATATTATTAATTGCTATACCTTTAAATCTCACCCTACTCATAATCTAATAAGTCCATTATTCTATTACATATTTGTACAAACAAAAAGAATTCGGTTTGTCTAAACTTACGGGGATATTACCTTCATCATCTGTCATTGCCGAAAAATCGGAACCATCTCCAAGTATTTTTTGGAATTTAACAGATGTATTAGGTGAAAATAAACATGATATATTAAAATTAGAGACTTTATTAAGTTCTCGAAATACTAAAATATATCCTTCTGTGCTTGACTTAATAAATTGAAAACCAGTGTATGTTGTTCCAT
>JAKSBD010000462.1 GCA_022361295.1 Bacteroidales bacterium | reverse complement strand
GATAAAATTAATCCGGTCACACTAAGATAAGGTTAACTCTATGCTAAAGAATTGTTTATAAAATATGTGTGTTATTTAATGCTCACAACCCTTGTTTTACTCCAGGCGTCGTGCCAGCCTTTATCAGAAAACAAGAATGATAAGGCATCAAATGGTACAATGCGACATAGGGAGCGAATAAACGCTGTGCCAAAATCAGGCTTATAACCATTTTCATCGACCACCTTGGTTTTGGTAATTAACTTACCTATTGAACGACCTGTTAGCCCTTCTATTAGTGTGTAATAAAATACGGTAAGAAGTAATATGGTAATATTTTCAATAATACTGGCGGATTCATCTAAAGTATCGATTGCCTGTGGGTTGGTAATGCCCAGATATACACCGTATATCATTGCAAAAAATATGTAGAGAAGCATGATAAAGATCGTATCAATAATGTGATTAACAAATCGTTTGCCTTTATCCACTTCCTGTACATATAACTGGTTGCGTATGGCATCCATATCAGCCTTGTGCTTTAATTCCGGGTCTTCGTTATAGGTAGTGCATGCTACTTCAAACTCAGCCGGGTTATTGGTTAAACTGCAGATAATACCTTTATGCGTATCAAATTTTTGATGCGTACACGCTTTGCAAAATTTAAGTCGTTCCTGTCTGTCCATTGTTAATAAGTTAGAATTTTTCCGTGGCAACAAAGTAACTATTCTTGACGAGATTACCTTTTATTATTGTTATTAATTGCCGCTGACACCAATTACACAAGGCATTTTCTCTTCGTGTACTTTGCCCGACGAATAAACGCATTGCACAAAAATTAAGTAGATGCCGGGTTTTAGTTTAGCTCCGTTATCACTCAGTCCATCCCACGCGAAGGTGCTGCTTTGGGCCAGTGATTGATTGTTAATCAGGTAACGTACTTCCTTACCGTTTGAGTCATATATGCGAATGGTGACCATTGTGTTAGTTGCATCGCTGTTAATCTGTATGTTCATTCGGTCGTCGATACCGTCATTGTCGGGGGTAAATACTTCTGGTTGGATACTGACAAGGCGATTGCTTTCAGCTGACGTTTGCAACTGTTGAGAGTTAATGTAACCTGGGGTGGCAAATCCTGCCGTCGATGCCGCCGAACGCCAGTTATCTTTATCTTGTGTTGCCAGCTTATGAGACAAACGCTCCAGTGATACACCGTCATTATCTTTGAGCAGGTCAAAGTGCATGTTTTGATGATAGGTGAATTCATCAAGTACAATTCCCTTTTTATTTGCAATGGCTACATGGCCTTCTGCATCAGGGTATGAAGGTAAGGACGATGTTTCTATAATAGCATCGGGTTGGGGGCAGGTGTAGTTCTGAAGTATATTTTCTTTATCAGTTGTGATAGCAACATAGGAGTGAGGCAATAGCAAGTGCACTTCCTGACTGACCTGATATAATTTCTCAAGCTGACCGTCTTGTACCTTGGCAAAATACAAATCGACCAGGTTGATGAGCTTATCACTAATATTGTATAGCTCTACAAAATCGGAGCCATTGGGAAAGGGATTAAACAACACTTCATTAATAAGCAGATCACCTTGCATAAGCGAATCGGGGACACCAAAAACTATAGGAGAATCCAGTAAGAGTTTATTGCCGGCCATGTCGTTCATGTTGATTGACTTAAGCTCATACACAGCATTGGTGTCCAGCTCAATTTCAAAGTCTGACTGCAACTGATTCAGGAATATTGTATCGTAACTTTGATGCTTAATCCGAAGTTCAGGTGTTGTTGCAATAGAGGCAATTGAAAAATCCATTGTTTCGCTAAAATCAATTAAAAGCCTTTTGTTATTCTTTAGCTTTAAGGATGTAACAACAGGTGCAGTCATATCGGGGTTGTCTGTATTTACAGAGTTAACCCGACCGGGTGTCCCGCCATTTAAATTCATGCTCCAATGGAAGTTATCGGTGCAGCCGCTTTTATTATCCGGATCGATGCGTTCTGTAGACCAACCACCATCTTTTTTAAAGCCTTCGCCGGGTATCAGCGCTGTTTGGTAGTGAAATGCATCAATGACGTTGCTTTCGTTATTAAAAATAATCATCTTAAAACCAGAGTTAAGAAGTGCAGGCATACTTTTCACAAAAGCAGTTGGTATACTCTTATTCCAGGTGTCCATATGGTTTGATGAAACAAGGCATAGAAATCCTTTGGCTTCTATGACAGAGTCGGGCAGTGTAACATATCTATCATTGACCTGCAATATCCATTCAGACAAGTTGATGTTATAAGATGAATTATTATATAACTCAATGAATTCAAGCTCTGGCAAGCCCATT
>JAKSBD010000580.1 GCA_022361295.1 Bacteroidales bacterium | reverse complement strand
TTACTTATTAGATATAGTATTTATATATTAAGTATAGTTCGTTTTTAAATAATATATTACCATACTTCAAATAGAAAACCAGATTTAATAATTCGTTTTATGAATTTTAACATTATTGCCTTACAAATAATAATTAGAATAAAGTAGTAGTATCAATCCCGTGAAATAAAGCTCCAAATGACTGATGGCAAACAGGAGATGTTATCCTTATAAGTCTTGAATATTACATTGCAGCATGGAATAAAGAGTGGCTTGATGATTTTCACCAAACAGAACCACCACCCTCTTACCGCCTCATTATCACCAATATAGATTTATTGTGATTTTTTATGGATGTACCTTATTAACTATAATATTTTATTACTACATTTAAACAACCTTTAGTTCAATTGTCCTGTTTTTTAGAGTTTTTATAATTTTTTTAAAACAGAAGCGATATGCTAAAATCTAATTCGGAGTTGGCTATTTTAGAAAAAGGCCAACTTGTTTTTACCAATCTAGAAAGCCAGCCTCAGTTGTCAGGTACGATGGCAGAATATGGTTACGATGAATCTGTACTTGATGATGGTCGGCAAACCTTAAAAGAAGCGAGAGATTTCTACGAAGGTAGTCGGAAGGAAGCCCTGGAGTCAAAGGTGGCCTACCAATTATTTTCTGATTTTAGAGAAGATATTGATGGCCGCTATCGTCTGCTTCGTAAAAAAGCCAAAGTAGTATTTAGAAATGAGCCGCTTATACTTGAGGATCTTCAGGTGCGAGGCGATATTCCTGATGCTTATTTAAACTGGCTTGATTGCGTGCGGCAGTATTGCATGTCTTACATTTCGTCTAAAGAGATACAGGCAAGGCTGTCGCGCTTAAAGGTAATCAATGCTGAGGTTGAGAAAATACAAGTTGATTTAAAGGAGCTTGTACTTTCGCGCGCCGCTTACATTAAAGAACGTGGCGAGGCCCAACATGCAACTATACTTAAGGATGAGGCCATGGCCCGTTTAGAAAGATGGCTAAGGGAGTTTTATGCAGTGGCAAAAATTGCTTTGGATGACCAACCTCAACTACTCGAAACGTTTGGCATTGTCGTTAAACGATAGTTGGTATTTGTTAAAAAGCCCGCCCCTTAATAAAGGGCGGGCTTTATATTGTGTTGTTTAATGTTGTAAGGGAATTTCGAGAGTGACGTATTGTTTTTCAATGGCAAGGCTCAATTTTTAATTGCATAACTTGTCCCGGTTTCTAACGGGAGCCATAAGCTATGGAATAAAAATTAGCAGAAGCCAGTGGAATCAAGATGTTACTCGCAGATTTTCAATATAACTTTAAACAACTTCATAAAACTCTATTTCTATAACTATGAATAAAATTGTAAAAAATGTTCTGACGCTCCTGTTTTGTGCAGGCCTGCTGCAACTGGCCTCTGCCAGGGAATTAAAAATAACATCGCAGGATAGCCATACAGTTCTGAGCGTGTATATTGATGAGCACATCAGCTGGTCTGTTGAGAAATACGACCGTTTGATATTACCAAAGGTAACTATTGACATGACAGTCAATGGGAAGCAACTGGCCGGTGCAGCCAGGCTAGAATCGCATAAACAAGTAGAAAATAGCGAAGCCTTTGAAGTTATTGTTCCTTTAAAAAACAGGCAGCTGACCAATCAATACAAAGAATTGCAGCTCGCCTTTAAAGGAGGTTTTGGCCTTCATTTCAGAGTATATAACGAAGGGGTGGCCTATCGCTTTTATACATCGCTGAAAGGTGATGTTGAGGTGAATGATGAAGTGATGGATATAGTATTTCCCGATGGCTCTGCTTCTTTTTTTCCAAAGGAAGTGTCTACTTATTCGCACTATGAGCGTAACTACTTGCAATTACCTGTTGATTCCATTCCTGCAGGAGATTTTTGCTCTTTACCGGTCTTGTTTAACCAGGATAATGATGGTATACGCGTGCTTTTTTCAGAAGCCAATGTGTATGATTACCCCAATATGTTTCTCGAGTCAGCCGGTAATGGCCACATGGGGTCAATGTTTCCAAAGGCTGTTAAGGAAACCATGCCGGAGGCAGGAGCGCGTGCCGACAGAAATGTTATTATTACACAGGAATATGATTACATCGCTAAAACCAATGGTAAAAGAACTTTCCCATGGCGATTATTCGTCATTACCAATGATGATAAGACCTTGCTGGAGCAGGATATGGTCATGAAACTGTCTGACCCGCTTCGCTTAACAGATACTCAGTGGATTAAACCTGGTAAAGTAGCCTGGGACTGGTGGAATGATAATAACATTTACGGCGTTGATTTTGAATCGGGGCTTAATACTGAAACATATAAGTATTTCATCGATTTTGCATCGTCCTATGGCATTGAGTATGTTATTCTGGATGAAGGATGGACAAAGTCAACAACTGAGATTCTGGACTTCAATCCGGCTATGAATGTTAAGGAGCTGATACGCTATGGTGAAGAAAAGGGTGTAGGTATCATTTTATGGTGCCTGTGGAAGCCATTGGATGAAAACATGCAGGAAATACTGGATACATACGCTGCATGGGGCGCTAAAGGTATTAAGGTGGATTTTATGCAACGGGCCGATCAGTACATGGTTAATTCCTATGAGCAGATTGCCAGGGAGTGTGCCAGGCGTAAGTTATTGGTTGACTACCATGGTTCTTACAAACCATCGGGTCTTAGAAGGGCCTACCCCAATGTGATTAGTTATGAGGGGGTAAAAGGAAATGAGAATAACAAATGGAGCGAAGATATTACGCCTGAGCATAACACCATACTGCCATTTATACGCATGGCTGTCGGCCCAATGGATTATACGCCGGGAGCAATGCTTAATATGCAAAAAGAGAACTTTAATATTTCGTTCAGTCGTCCAATGAGTATGGGTACCCGTTGTCATCAAATGGCCATGTATGTTGTATTTGAGAGTGGTTTGCAAATGATGGCTGACAATCCTTCCAACTATTATAAGGAAGCGGAGTGTACTGGGTTTATTGCCAAAATACCAAGTGTTTGGGATAAAACGGTGGCCCTGGAAGCCAGCGTTGGCGAGTATGTTGCCATAGCCCGCCAAAATGGGGTTAACTGGTACATTGGCGGCATGACCAACCAGGACGAACGGATAATGGAATTGAACTTATCGTTCCTGCCGGAAGGGACCTATGAAATGCTGTTGTTTAAAGACGGAGTGAATGCCAACCGCTACGCACAGGACTATAAAGTGCAAACCATTAGAGTGAGTAAAAAAGATAAATTAACTGTAAAATTAGCTAAGGGAGGTGGTTTCGCCGCCATCCTTAATCCGACTAAATAAATAGACAAAGGTTGAAGTAAATTGTGTTCGGGACAGGTAGCTGTTAGTAGGCTGCCTGTAGCCCGAACCGGATTCTTACACCCTTATTTTAAATATTAAATAGGAAACAAATGAAGAATTTATTACTTGTATTATTTTTAATTTCCATTGGCTTACAGGCCTGTGACTCAAAGAGTGAGAAAGAAGCATCATTGCCAATAGTACGAATAGATGCTGTTGAAAAGGGCTTTATTTACCTTGATGGGCAGTATACCGGCTATAGCACACCGGCCGATATGAAGGTAAGCCCCGGTGAGCATGTTATTGGTGTCGCCACCAATGAATCAAAACAGTATTTAAGAAAAGTGGTAACTGTTGATCAGAGTGCGGAAATAAATTTATCATTGAACGACAAGCCTGAGCCGAAAGTGTGGAAAGCCTTATGGCTTGGGATACATGAAGTAACCGGTAGCAGTGTTAATGGCAGGTGTCAGTCGTCATTTAGTAAAGAGGAGCTGGATGCCGGCTTTAACTTTTTCCAGTGGAGTATCAGAAACCAGTTTGAACCCTTTTCATATAACACTACAAAGTGGGAAGTTGAACGAAAGGATATTAGCACGCCAATTGAACTGCACAAAGCTGGCAATACATGGTTTACACTGGAGCCGGAATCCATTACCGCCTTGTTGCCAGAGGTACAACCAGGTAATTACGATGCCGTATTTGTATTCTGGCGCGAATCGGATGGCGATTGCAGCTTCAAAAGCTCCTATTTTGGTTTGGCCTGGACCGATCCAATGAACGATCCGATAAAAACAGGTTATGTAACCATCAAATTTGATGCAGGTGATGATATCAACAACAATATCAATTGGTATAAAGAGAATGATCCCGGTGTGTGGGTACACGAGTGGCTGCATACAGTCGGTGAAAACTATTTTCAGGATTGTGGTGTGCAAATGCCTGAGAAAGGTGGCGATGGACTGGTGCTGCATGCTGCTGAGAAGTATAACTATACCTATCCGTGGATGGATTGGTATGCTGACTTTATGAGCGGACGAGTTAAAAACCTGGTGGCTCCTAATACCTATTGTGGTATTGGCCCCGAAGCTTTTTTAAAATACACAGTGCGCGAAAGTGCTTTAAAGAAGTAACGTTTTCATCGAACATAGTTAATTAATTTAGTGTGATAAATGTGGAGGAGTCTTGCTGTAATGGTAAGGCTCTTTTTTTGTTTTAATCTCATATAAAAATCGTAGTTGCTTCGAAGTTCCTTCAAAGTTCCTTCGAAGTTCCTTCGATGTTTGTTCGATGATAATTGAAGAAACATTGGCGAAATTATGAACAAATTATTGATGAAATTCGAGTCAAAAGCTAGTGTGAACATACAGTGATTAATTCTGGAAAGGACAATTCCTCCACGTCAATTTATGCCATAAAAAAAGCCTTAGTTATTTCTAACTAAGGCTTTTGGGGTGGAAGACCGGTTTCGAACCGGCGACCTCTGGAACCACAATCCAGCGCTCTAACCAGCTGAGCTACAACCACCATTTTTGTTTTTGCGATTGCAAAGATAGTATTTGTGTTTTAATATTTGCAAGAACAAACAAAAAAAATCAAAAAAAACTTTTCCTTTGTATACGTTTATAAATGGGAGATATGAGGTTTTTTATTGAAAATCAGAAGGTAAAAAAAGAAATAGAGTGGGTGCTTAATCAACTTAAATTACACATGAATGGTGCCACAACTGCTCAAATGGAAGAAAGTGGCATTCATTATCGCATTAATTATGGTGTTGGTGTACCCCATTTAAAGCAATTAGCCAGGCGAACACCTGTTAGTTATGAGCTGGCCGAACGCCTGTGGTATTCAGAAGTGAGGGAAATGATGCTGTTGGCAGCCTTAATTGTTCCCGCAGAAAAGATGACAGATGATGTTTGCAGAGAATGGGCAAAGCAAATCAATAATAAAGATTTGGTTGAACGAACATCCATGTTTTTATGGTCGCGGATTGGACATATCAATCATATACTTAAAGAGTGGATCGAGGGTGAAGATAGTTACCTGAAGGCTACAGCGCTTTACTCTATAGGACGTCAACTACAAACTGAACCAAATAGAGAAACGCTTTGTTCACCTCATTTAATGGAGGCGGTTGATAACATGGATGACTTATTTATCGTTAAAGCGTTATCATTTGCCTTAAGAATGAAATTGCGATATTGCTCAGGTGAGAGGGATGAGATTGAGGCTTTTGCCAAATCATTAAGCAATGATAATGACAGGAATAAACAGATTTTAGCACAGGAACTATTGAACGAGATTGACTTTATTAATGGCAAATAAGTAATTGTATACCTGTTTGGAATTGAAGGGCTTGGATGAAAGTCATGTTTGAGTTAGTGCTTAATTATATATATTTGTGAGGAAGCTGTTACTCAATTTTCAGCGGTATGCTTTAGCCATGACCTCTTGTCATGGATTTTGAGATAAGATAGTAACAGAAAGCAGAGACTTATCGTGTAATGTGAAACAGCAGACTATTTAATGTTTGAAACATCGAGCATTCTCTGTTGAGAGCTAGTAATTTTTAAATCAGGTTTTCATGAGTACTTTGGAGCAACATTTTGAGAAATACAGGAAGAATACCATTGGGTGGGACGCAACTATTCAAACACCTTATGGTGAAAAACCTTTGATTTATGCCGATTGGATTGCCAGTGGTCGATTATATACCCCAATAGAAGAGTTGATGAAGGATAAAATTGGTCCTATGGTGGCCAATACGCATTCAGAATCGAGTGATACCGGCATGATAATGACTAACATCTACAAACAATCGCATAATGTGATAAAAAAGCATGTTAATGCCGGGGTGGATGATATCATTATTACAGCAGGTTTTGGGATGACAAATGTGATTAACAAATTGCAGCGTATTCTGGGAATGCGTGTGCCTGAACAGGCACAACGATTCTATTCTGTACCTGTTGATCATCGTCCTGTCGTATTTTTAACACACCTCGAACATCACTCTAACCACACCTCATGGCTTGAGACCATAGCCGATGTTGTGGTAATTGAACCTGACGATCAGTTATTGGTTAATCCTGATGCTTTGCGCCGTGAGGTGGAGAAATATAAAAACAGAACCCTAAAGATCGGTTCTTTTAGTGCTTGTTCCAATGTAACGGGCGTGCGAACCCCTTATTACCAGTTAGCCCGTATCATGCATGAAAACGGCGGTTTCTGTTTTGTTGATTTTGCGGCGTCAGCACCATATGATATGATAGATATGCACCCGGGAGATCCGTTGGAGAGCCTGGATGCCATCTTTTTTTCACCTCATAAATTTCTGGGAGGACCCGGCAGTTCGGGTGTAATGGTGTTTAACAGGGCATTGTACCATAATTCAGCACCCGACAATTCGGGTGGAGGTACCGTGGACTGGACCAACCGATGGGGTAAGTATCGTTATGTAGATGATATTGAGGCGCGTGAAGATGGTGGTACACCTGGTTTTCTTCAATCCATAAAAGCGGCGATGGTTATTAAGCTTAAGGATGAGATGGGCGTTGAGAATATCCATGCACGTGAAGATGAAATAATAGCAAAAATATTCAGAGAGTTTCGCCAGATACCAGGTATGAATATCCTGGCTGATAATGTTGAGCAACGTCTTGGAGCCATCTCCTTTTATATAGATAATCTGCATTTTAATCTGGCCGTTCGCCTTTTAAATGATCATTACGGAATTCAGGTTCGTGGTGGCTGTTCGTGTGCCGGAACCTATGGACACTATTTGCTGCACGTTGATTATTATACTTCCAATAAAATTACCAGCAAGATTAATAAAGGTGATTTATCTGAAAAACCAGGATGGATACGTATGTCGGTTCATCCAACAATGACCGATAAAGAAGTTGACTATTTAATTAGTTCGGTTAAGGAAGTGGCAGAAAAGTGGCGAGACATGGAAAATGATTATGAATATGTGGCAGCCCGTAATGAGTATTTCCATAAAGCTGTACCATGTAAAACGCCGGAGGACTATGATTCATGGTTTTCTTTTTAGACCGGGGTGTAAAGATAAAAGCGTTGAGAGATAAACGTGGACAAGGTTTCGCCTTTTCATTGTTGAATCTTGTCTAACAGATCGTTAAAGTTTCGTAATAAATCGATGAATAGACACTTGAGTTGATTTGCTTGTTTGGTTTAAAAAACATGTATTAAGCAACTTGTAAATCAGTTCTGAAACTATTAACAATACTTAATTCTTAATAGTTTCGAGGTTAATAGTTGATCATTTCGACGGTTTATCATTTCGTCAATTCGACAACTATTTTTTCAATGTATTTACCGCTAAGCCTTCTCTATTTCTAGGAAAATTCATTAAATCCTATATTTTTGTGGTGAGCCCTTTGGTTCATCACTTTTTTTTAAGCGTTTTTGAATGAGAATAGTTGAAGTAACCGATAAGAAAAGCGAGAGACAGTTTTTAGACGTTGTTGATAAGATTTACAATAACGACACTGCCTATGTGCGTCCTCTGGATGGGATGATTAACGAAGTGTTTGATGCTACGCAAAATAGTTTTTGGGGACATGGTAAGGCCATTCGTTTTATTTTGCTCGCTGATGACGGGAATGTACTTGGGCGGATAGCTGCTTTTATCAACTATAAAAAAGCTGAAGGATTTGATCAACCAACCGGAGGAGTGGGATTCTTTGAATGTATCAATGACCAGGGTGCTGCCTTTATGTTATTTGACAAAGCCCGGCAGTGGTTAAAGGAAAATAAGATGGAGGCTATGGATGGGCCTATCAACTTTGGCGAGAACGATAACTTTTGGGGGTGTCTTGTTGAAGGATTCACTCAGCCTGGATTTGGCATGCAATACAATCCACCTTATTATAAAGACTTTTTTGAAGCCTATGGCTTTACCACCTACTTTGAACAAATCACCAATCATTTGGATTTGACCGTACCATTCCCTGAACGATTCTGGAAAATTGCCGGTTGGGTGGTTAAAAAGGAAGGATTCAGCTTTAAGCATTTCAAGATTAAAGAGGCCGATCAGTTTATAGATGATTTCGAAGCTATTTATAACGATGCATGGCGTTTTCATGAAAACTTTACGCCCATAGATAAAAAAGTATTGAAGGCAACCATGATGAAAGCAAAGGCATTTATGATGGAAGATATTATATGGTATGCTTATCATGAGGGTAAACCCATCGGATTTTTAGTGTTGTTTCCTGATGTTAATCAAATTCTGAAATATTTTAAGGGGAAAATGAACCTTTGGAATAAACTTCGCTTTTTATATATGAAGCGAAATAAATACATGACCCGTGCACGTGTGGTTATACTGGGTGTAGTACCAAAGTTTCAACGTTCAGGAATTGAGTCCGGATTATTTTGGCATTTAAAAAAGGTTGTGGATAAAAACCCGCACCTCAAGGAGTTAGAGTTGTCGTGGGTGGGTGATTTTAATCCAAAAATGCGTGTGTTGCAGGAGTCAATGGGCGCTTCATTTGGCAAAAAACACATTACCTATCGATATATTTTTAATCACTCAGGAAGTGAAAAAGTAAGAGCCTCTGCAATACCTGTAGATACGAAGTATAATGCGCAAAGTGAAAAAGAATTATAAATTTCAGAGATTAAATGCATTAAAAGCTTTGCAGGTTAAAATTTATAATTTACCTTTGCAGCCCGATACGAACAAGAAATATAAAGAATTAAATTATATAGCAATGAAACAGGGCATTCATCCAGACAATTACAGATTGGTAGCTTTTACCGACATGTCAAATGGGGATACGTTCATTACTCGTTCTACTGTTAACACTAAAGATACTGTTGAAATCGACGGAGTTGAATATCCTCAGGTTAAATTAGAAATCTCAAGTACTTCTCACCCATTTTATACTGGTAAGATGAAGCTTGTAGATACTGCAGGACGTGTTGATAAGTTCATGAGCAGATACCAAAAGCACTTCGATAAGCGTAAATAATTAACGCTTGGAGACAAAAATATAAAGCTTCGGATTTTCCGAAGCTTTTTTTTTACAATAATCGTAAATTGCTATTGTAATTAATCTGTATTCTATGAATTTAATACTCTTTGATAATCAACATCGTGGCGGTATGTTGCCACTGTGCTTTACCCGTCCGCAGGCTGCCATTCGAATTGGTATTTTAACAATAAAGGAAAAATGGGAATTGTGGCTCAACAGCACCGGTAGTTACTTAACATCGGGTGAACTTGTCAATAAGTTTAAGTTGAAGCTGACAGATGATAATATATATCTGTCTGCATCGGTTTTACCCAATGAGGCTGTGGTTGAGCAGGTGAAAAAACTGGAGAAGGGTCAGGCCTTATTTCAAAAGGGTGAACTATTGGCGGCTCGTGGTAATGCTGATTTAAAAGCAGTTATTGAAGCGGGGGATTATTCACCGTTTTCTGTTGTTGAGTTCGAGGGTGATTATAAATTGATTGATAAAATATTCAAGCTCATACCTCATAATCAGGAAGAGATTAAGCTGGATTTTAAACGCCTTACCGCCGGAAGACAATCACAGCCTGTTGATGAAACAGTAACAGTTGTCGGGGCTAATAAAAATCCACAAATTGTTGATCAGATTTTTATTGAAGAAGGGGCTAAGGTTGAATATTGTTACCTGAACCCGCAGGGTGGACCAATTTATATTGGTAAAAACGCCATAGTATCAGAAGGTGCCATGTTGCGCGGCCCTGTTGCATTGTGTGAATCGGCTCAAATAAGTATGGGAGCCAAGATTTTACCAGGTGCAAGCATTGGGCCATGGTCAAAAATCGGGGGCGAGGTGAGTAATTCTGTTATTACCGGCTATTCCAATAAGGTTCATGATGGTTATTTAGGAGATTCGGTGTTGGGAGAATGGTGTAACCTTGGAGCTGATACCAATACATCGAACCTTAAGAATGATTTTGCAATGGTTAAGTTGTGGGATTATTCAACAGAGCGCTTTGGCAAAACAAACCTTCAGTTTTGTGGTTTGGTTATGGGCGATTATTCTCGTTGTGCCATAAATACCTCTTTTAATTCGGGAACAGTTGTAGGTGTTGGCAGCAATATCTTTGGCAGTGGATTTCCGCGTAATTTTGTGCCCTCATTTGTTATTGGCGGACCACAGGGCTATAAGGTTAATCAGTTGAAGGCTGTTGAGAAAACAGGACGAATGGCGATGGCAAGGCGTAATGTGGAATTAAAGGAAGAGGATGTGAAAGTGTTGGAAGAAGTATTTAATTTTACTCAAAAATACCGAAGGTCATTTCGCTAATTTTTGGCACGCCAATTGACTATAGGGGGAGAGGTAAGTTTATTGAAGAACTGCCGACAATTTGTCATTTATTGACATTGATTTAGAGGATTAAGATATGGATAATAATAAATTTGGTTTAGATAAGGTGCTTATGTCTGATGTTTTTGAGTCTGATGCTGAGTTTATTCCGATAGTAACGGATGAAGATGAACAAAATGTCAGTGCCTTTGAAGTACCTGACATCTTGCCAATATTACCACTGCGAAATACCGTATTGTTTCCGGGAGTTATCATTCCCATTTCAATTGGTCGTGAGAAATCTTTGAAATTAATACGCGAAATTCAGAAGTCGAAGGGTGTATTTGGTGCCATTGCACAAAAGGACGTAAAAGTAGATAATCCTGAAAGGGATGATTTATTTGAAGTTGGTACTGTAGCAAAAGTTATTAAAGTGCTTGAAATGCCTGATAACTCCACTTCGGTGATTATTCAGGGAAAGAAGCGTTTTGAGATAGAAGAGATGATTACCGATGAGCCATACCATATGGCTAAGGTAAAGGGGCTTGAGGATGAGAAGGATGAAAAGCAAAACAACGAATTTGAGGCCGTAGTCAGCTCCATTAAAGATTTATCTCTTCGTGTTATAAAAGCCAATTCCAATGTGCCTCCTGAAGCGTCTTTCGCTGTAAAGAACATTGAAAACGATGGTTTTCTGATCAATTTCGTTTGCTCTAATTCTGAAATCAGTGTGGACGAGAAGCAGGAATTACTGGCTAAAAACAGTTTATTCGACAGGGGTATGTTGCTGCTTGAGCATTTGGCCCGTGAGGTTCAGATGCAGGAGTTGAAGTCAGATATTCAGAGTAAAGTCAAGCTGGATATTGATCAGCAACAGCGTGAATACATGTTGCAGCAGCAAATCAAGACCATTCAGGACGAGTTAGGTTCAAGTCCTATTGAGCAAGAAATAATTGATCTGAAGGAAAAGGCCAAGAAAAAGAAGTGGAGCAAAGAGGTGAAGGATTTATTCAAGAAGGAACTTGATAAATTACAACGCCTTAATCCGGCAGCCGGTGAATACTCGGTACAGCATAACTATTTGCAGACACTGATTGATTTACCCTGGAATGAATACACCAAAGACAATTACGACTTAAACCGTGCTGAACGTATCTTAGACCGCGATCATTACGGCTTGGATAAGGTGAAAGAGCGTATTTTGGAGCACTTAGCCGTGTTGAAGCTGAAAGGGGAGCTTAAATCACCAATTATTTGTTTGTATGGCCCTCCTGGAGTTGGGAAAACATCATTGGGTAAATCCATTGCCGAATCATTGGGACGAAAGTATGTGCGCATGTCGCTGGGAGGTGTGCATGATGAAGCAGAGATTCGTGGTCACAGAAAAACATATATAGGTGCTATGCCCGGCCGTATTATACAAAGTATAAAAAAGGCAGGTGCTGCTAACCCTGTTTTCATCCTGGATGAAATTGATAAGGTTAACTCAAGTGCACATGGTGATCCTTCAGCAGCTTTACTTGAAGTGCTGGATCCAGAGCAAAACGAGCACTTTCACGATAACTTCCTTGAGGTGGATTTTGACCTGTCGAAGACCATGTTTGTGGCGACAGCCAATACATTGGGAAGTATTTCACAACCATTGCTTGACCGTATGGAGCTGATCAATGTTAGTGGTTATATTCTTGAAGAGAAAACCCAAATTGCCAAGCGCCATTTGTTACCAAAACAGATGGAGAATCATGGTATACCTAAAGGAACCATATCTGTTGGCAAAAAGGTATTGTCATATATAGTTGAGGCATACACCAGAGAGTCTGGTGTCAGGGAGTTGGATAAAGTATTGGCCAAGTTGTGTCGTAAAATAGCATTGAAAATTGCTAAAGACGAGGAGTTGAAGAAGACCCTGGCTGTTAAAGACGTAGCTGAATACCTTGGTGTGGCACGCTTTTCAAAAGATAAATGGCAGGATAATTCAACGGCAGGTGTTGTAACCGGATTGGCCTGGACAGCCGTAGGTGGTGAAATTTTGTTTGTTGAAACCAGCTTAAGCAAAGGAAAAGGTAAGCTGACCTTAACCGGAAACCTGGGTGATGTAATGAAGGAATCGGCCCTGTTAGCATTGGAATACCTGCGTGCTAATGCTGATGCACTGGGAATTAAAACAGAGGCTTTTGATGAGTGGAATGTACACGTTCACGTGCCGGAGGGTGCGATACCTAAAGACGGACCTTCTGCAGGTGTAACCATGGTGACGTCATTGGCTTCGGCTTTTACGCAGCGTAAAGTACGTGCACGCCTGGCAATGACAGGTGAAATCACACTACGCGGAAAGGTGTTGCCTGTTGGAGGTATTAAGGAAAAGATATTGGCAGCAAAACGTGCCGGTATTACTGATATTATCCTTTCTCAGGAGAACCAGAAAGATATTCATGAAATTAATGATATCTACCTGGAAGGTCTGGAATTTCACTTTGTTAAAGAGGTGTCAGACGTATTGAAGCTGGCTTTACTTGATGAAAAAGTAAAAAAGCCATTAGACATATAAAATAGAAGATCCCGGCGAAATCTAAGTTTGCTGAGTGACTGGGAAATACTTAAAGGACGCAAGGTATATAATGTTATTATAGGCTTTGCGTCCTTTATGCTTTTATAAGGAAGTTGTTTAAAGTTATATTGAAAATCTGCGAGTAGCATCTTGATTCCATTGGCTTCTGCTAATTTTTATTTCGTGGCTTAGGCTACGCAACTAAAATTTGAGCCTTGCCACTGAAAATCAATACGTCACTCTCGAAATACCCCTACAACATTCAAAAACTTCAATTTGAGAAGTATCGCTAATCAGGATATTAATGAAAATTAAACTGTATCTCTTTCTTGTCGCTAATCAACCTTGAACAGTATTTTTCTTCAAAAAGAGTCAGGGTATTATCTAAATCATCAGAAAGGCGTGACAGCGACTTGCGAATAATTGACTTGGGAATATGCTTGAAATAAGCCTGTGCCAATGCGCCGGTTATACTGCCTAAGGTATTGCTTGGCCCATCGAGCCAGATGGCGTGACGGATCGATTCCTCAAAGCTGTCTGAGCTTAGTACCGCCATTACAGCGCATGGAACCGGAGACTTGTAGATCTTGTTTAATTTGGCGGTACAATCTTTTGATAGTTGATCAGGTAATTCATACCCCATGTCATTAATCATGAAATCTCGTATGGTGGCCTTATTATGACCTGTTTTGGCTAAAAAGATTGTGCCGCATAAAGCCTGACTGGCCCGCACTTTAAAATCGTCTCTATGTGTAACAACTGTAGCTTTTTCTGCTTCATGTAAAGCTTCATCAAGCGAATAAGCTGCGTATCCAATAGGACTTACTCTTCGTGCCGCACCATCACCTGAACTGAGATAAGCCTCGTCCTTATTGTTTGATAAAGCCCATTCCAAAAATTTTGGCTGATAACCTGCTGTGGGATAAGCACGGGTCCATTCCTTTAAGGCCTCCTCATATGATTTCCCTGATAATATTGCGTCAGCTGTAGAAATAGTTAAAACGGTATCATCGGTGTAGGCCGAGAATGGTTTTAAAAGTTGAAAATTAACTGCTGGCTGTGGCGAATCAATAAATGCTGATCCAATGATATCGCCTACAATTGCTCCTCTCATATATAACTTGTTAGGTGTTGGAGCCATAAAAATAGTGTTTACAAATGAGGCATTTCACTGTAAACATCAGCTCTTGTGGCTAATGGTTGATTATTTGTGACTAACAATGTGATTTATTTGACCAACCGGCCGATTATTTATGCAGTAGACCTTGATTTTGGCCGATTATTTTACGTGCTTATATAATCTACTAAGAGATAAATAAAATGGGTGAACGACTCAAATACATCATCTGGTTGGTGGTTGCCACACTGTCAATACTGTTGATATGGTATTTCAGAGCCGTTGTGTCCTTTTTAATTGTTTCTGCTGTTCTTTCGCTGGTTGCGAGACCAATATTTGACCTGATAAAAAAAATAAGGATAAGAAGCTGGAGACCATCCAATACACTGGGTGCTCTTCTGACTGTACTTACTCTTTGGGTGTTTATCCTTATTTTCTTTCGAATCAGTGTGCCGTTTATAGTCAAAGAAGTACACTTTTTATCAAGTGTGGATCTGGATGCGGTGTTTGATACAGCCGATCGCCTGCTCGGTTCCATGGTTGAACCCTTAAAAGAAACCGAATTTGGGAAAGCCGGTTTGGAAGTTATTCAGGATCAGATCAGGGAAACTGCCATTACATTCTTTGATTTTTCCCGTCTAAGGGGGATAGCGGCAACCCTTTTAAGCTTTCTTGGGGGACTCTTCATTTTTGCCTTCAGTGTTTCGTTTATCACCTTCTTCTTTCTTAAAGAAGAGTGGTTAATTGTACAAGGACTTCTTCTTTTTATCCCCAGCCATCATGAAGAAGGCATTAAGCATGTCTTGTCTTCCATCAAAACATTATTGAGGCGTTATTTTATTGGCATTCTTATTCAGATCACACTAATCAGTTTGTTTGTTACATTGGGTTTGGTGGTAGTTGGTATTGAAATGCAACATGCAGTCATCATTGGAATGTTTGCCGGCTTTGTTAATGTTATTCCCTACATGGGGCCTTTGATTGGCGCCTTTTTTGGATTTTTGGTTGCGCTGGTCGTTTATGTCCAGATAACTGTTCCACCTGACTTCTTACAGTACATGTTTGGTGTGTTTATTGTTTTCTTAATGGTGCAGTTACTTGATAACATCATTTTTCAGCCTTTTATTTTTTCGGCAAGCGTGAGAGCGCATCCGCTTGAAATATTTATTCTCATATTGGCAGCAGGATATATGTCGGGGATTATCGGCATGTTTTTAGCCATTCCTGTCTATACGATTATCAGGGTGATAGCCAAGGAATTCTTCTTTAATTATAAGTTAGTGCAAAAACTAACGGAGAAAATAAAGGAATAAAAGGTCTTAAAAGTTATATTTGTCGTGCTAAACAATTTAATCATTGATTCGTTATCAATGTTTGAAAGTTTAAGTGTTAAAAAATAACAATAAAATATAAAAAGAACTTGAGGCTTTAAAGGGGTTTCAGAGCAATTGAAATTCACCTCGAAACGTTAATAATTGACAAATTATGGTAGAGACTTTATCCAGGTCCCTTTGTCATGGGAAAAAAATCTTAAAATTTTTCGCGTTGTTTTTTATACTGCTGCATTTTGTCGGCATAACAACATTGCATGCAAAGAGTAATGGACCTGAACCTGATGTTAAAGTTGGAGAGCGACTTTTTTATGGATTAATTCCGACCGGCGATGGATCAAATTCCTGCGTTTCATGTCACACTGTGTATTCGGCAGATACGATGAATTGGAATCCTTCAGCTTTAGAAATGGCTAAAGTGGCTGCCGAAATGGACTTGGCCACTTTTAAAGAACATTTGCTTACCCCATCCGGAGCCATGCGCGAAAAAGTGCATGTTAAATACCAGTTGGATGATGAGCAGCTGTTTCATTTACAGGGTTATTTAAAACAGCTTGCTGAAACTGGTGTTGAAGATCAGCCCTTATCCATTAATAAGTTATTGATTTTCTTATTGCTTGGTGGCGTAATGGCTGTGGCTTTAGTAGATATGTTTTTTACAAAGAAGATACCTTATAAAGCAATACATGTTTTAATCATCATTTTTGGAGTAGGCTACCAGCTGAAAATTGTGGCGCACGATGCCATTGATTTGGGGCGTAGTCAGGACTATATGCCAGATCAGCCAATCAAATTCTCGCATCAGGTGCACGCAGGTGACAACAAAATTGACTGCTTGTATTGCCACTCTAATGCCGATGAGGGTAAGTCAGCCGGAATCCCAAGTGCAGGTTTGTGTATGAACTGTCACCAGGTGGTGCGTAATGGTTCCCACTCCGGGCAGTTTGAAATTGCTAAGGTTGTTGAAGCCTACGAGAATAATAAGGATATTGAATGGGTTCGTATTCACAACCTGCCGGATCATGTATTCTTTAGTCATGCGCAACATGTTAATGTAGGCCAACGCGATTGTCAGGAATGTCATGGTGATGTTGAAAACATGCATATTCTTAAACAGGAAAATGACTTGTCAATGAGCTGGTGTCTTGACTGTCATAAAGAAACGAATGTGAACTTTAAAGGAAACGACTATTACAAAACCTTCGAGGCTTTACATAAAGACCTTGCGGAAGGTGTTCGCGACTCTATTCAGGCAGCTGATATTGGCGCTAACGATTGTATGAAATGTCACCATTAAAAAGAAATCAGATTTAACCCCGATAGCTATCGGGGGCAAGATAAAGACACAAGACGGGAAATTTCTTAATGTTTATGTCTTAATTCTTGATACTAAATAAAACTAATATGAAACGAGCATGAAAAATTTAATTATCCAATTTCACACACAGTGGGATGATTAAATTTTCTTGGGAGTTCCATATGGCAAATGAAAGAAAATATAATCATATGAAAGAATACTGGAGAAGCCTTGAAGATTTGTTGCCAGCTGAAGAAGCTCCGCAAGAGAAGAAATCTTCTGTGGTACTTTCTGATACAGATTCGTCTAAAAATAGCCGTAGGGACTTTTTGAAGTATTTCGGTTTCAGTATTGCATCGGCTGCGGTATTAGCCGGTTGTGAACGACCTGTTAAGAAAGCAATACCATACTTAATACAACCAGAGGAAGTAAAGCCTGGCACCGCCAATTATTACGCATCTACCTTTTACGATGGGGCCGAAATGGTACCTGTTCTTGTGAAGGTTCGTGATGGTCGTCCCATAAAAATTGAAGGAAATGATCTTTGCCAGATGACCGGAGGTTCCGCCTCGGCACGCGTGCAGGCTTCTTTATTGAACTTATATGATGAGTCACGTCCGGCTCAGCCTTCATTAGATGGAAACCCTATTCGTTGGGAAGATGTTGACGCCAAGTTAAGCGAAACATTAGCTACATGGGATGCCTCTAAAGAATTTGTAATTGTAACACCAAGCATTATTAGCCCATCCACTAAAAAACTGATGGCTGATTTTGTTGCAAAGTATCCTTTTGTGGTGCACGAGACCTTTGATGCGTTCTCATATTCTGCTTTACGTGATGCTTACAGCAGGAGTTTTGGTAAGGCCATGATTCCATCATTCCGTTTTGAAAAAGCCAAACTGGTTGTTGGTTTTAATGCCGATTTCCTTGGTACATGGTTACAGCCAACGGCCTTTGGACGTCAGTATGCATCAGCGCGTAAGTTAACAGAAGGGCAACGTGAAATGATGCGTCATGTACAATTTGAGCCGATTATGACTTTAACCGGTTCCAATGCCGATGAAAGGGTTCCAATGCCGGCCGTTGATGAAGCCTATTATCTGGCGGCACTTTATTCTGAGCTGGCTAAGAAGTCGGGCAATAGTGCACCAAATGTGAAAGCTCCCGAATCAATTGTTAAAGTAGCCAATGAGCTGGCTACCGCAAGGGGTAAGTCATTAGTTGTTTCGGGTACCAATGATATTGCCATTCAAACTCTGGTGGTTGAAATTAATCAACTACTGCAGAATATTGGACAGACCATATTAACCGATATGCCTGTTAACCTTTACCAGGGTGACGATAAAGATTATGATGCTTTGTTGGGCCGTATGGAACAAGGTAAGGTAGGGGCCATTATGTTTTGGGAAACAAACCCTGTTTACCATGCACCGCTTGGAGGACGAACAGAGGAAGCGATAAAGAAAGTACCGCTGCGCCTGGCTGTTCAATCGCAACAAACAGAAACATCGTTGTTGTGTAATTATCAATTGCCGGCTCCTCATTTTCTTGAGCGCTGGGATGATACTGAATTAGTTAAGGGAGTTTATACTTTAACTCAGCCAGCTATCCGTCCGTTATTTAAAACCCGGACTGCACAGGAGAACTTAATGGCTTGGGCCGGTTTTGACGGAAGCTATTATGACTTTATTAAGTTATATTGGAAAGAGAATATCTATAACTCAGCCATATCGAAAGGAAAGCAGTTTGAAACATTCTGGAAAGTAAGCCTGCGCGACGGAATTGTTGCGGATGCTGATAAACGTTCTGAAAAGGTCAGCTATTCAGGTGCTGATGTGGCTTCAATTCTGCAAACCAATAGTACAGCTAAATCCGGCAATGATCTGGAGCTGGTGTTGTACCAGAATGTGCCTGTTGGAGATGGAACATTGGCCAACAACCCATGGTTACAAGAATTGCCTGAACCGGTTTCGCGTGTTTGTTGGGACAACTATGTGTCGGTTGCACCTGCTTTTGCAGCGCTTAGGGGCTGGACACAAGGCGATGTTGTGGATGTAAACGGTGTAGAGTTGCCAGTATTGATACAACCTGGTCAGGCACGCAACACTTTAGCTGTTGCCGTTGGTTATGGTCGTTCAAATGCCGGTCGTGTTGCCAGTGATCTGGGTAAGGATGTATATCCGTTTGTCGTTCTAAAGGATGGACATAGATCTTATGTAGTACCAAATGCAGATGCTACAGCCACCGGTTCAACCTATGAGCTGGCCGCCACGCAGTCGCACCACTCCATGGAGGGACGTGCATTAGTGCGCGAAACGACTATTGCCGAGTACCTGGAGAATCCGGCATCTGGAAATGAAATGCATGAGAAGGTTGAGAAACTGCATACTACCTTATATCACGAGCATGAATACAAAGGACATCACTGGGGAATGGTGATAGATCTGAACTCATGTATCGGATGTAATGCCTGTGTGGTTGCTTGTTCGGCCGAAAACAATGTGCCTGTGGTAGGCCGTAATGAAGTACGTCGATCACATGAGATGCACTGGATTCGTTTAGATCGCTACTATTCAGGAGATACAGATAATCCTGAGGTGGTTCGACAGCCGGTTATGTGTCAGCATTGTGATAATGCGCCATGTGAGAATGTTTGTCCGGTAGCTGCTACGAACCATAGTTCTGAAGGAATTAACCAAATGGCATATAACCGTTGTATCGGAACGAGGTATTGTAATAACAACTGTCCATACAAGGTACGTCGATTTAACTGGTACGATTATACAGGGGCTGATTCGATTCCAAATAACCGCGTTGACCCGGCTGGTATGACACTTGACCTGAAGCGCATGGTATTGAATCCTGACGTTACAGTTCGTGCAAAGGGTGTAATTGAAAAATGCTCAATGTGTATACAGCGTATCCAGGATAAGAAACTGACCGCTAAAAAAGATGGTCGACAGTTGGCCGACGGAGAAATTAAAACTGCATGTCAGCAAACGTGTCCGGCAGATGCCATCACCTTTGGCGATATGAATGATCCAAACAGCAAAGTATCTAAACTATTGCAAGATGCACGCCAGTATGGATTGTTGGAAGAGTTACACACACTACCATCAGTGGTATACCTATCGAACGTTAGAAATAAGGATAAAAATAAAACGCTAAGCTAATGTACGTATCACCAGTAAGAGAGCCGCTCATTAGCGGAGAAAAAAGCTACACAAAAGTTACCGAGGATATATACGCCCCGATGACCGGTAAGCCAGGCAAACTATGGTTTGGTGGCTTAACATTAGCATTAATTGCGCTGGGATTCGGACTGTTCTCCATCTTTATTACCGTATGGGATGGAATTGGAACCTGGGGATTGGACAGAACCATTGGTTGGGGATGGGGTATCACCAACTTTGTATGGTGGGTAGGTATTGGTCATGCCGGTACTTTTATCTCGGCCATCCTGTTATTATTCCGTCAGAAATGGCGTACATCCATTAACCGAAGCGCAGAGGCAATGACCATCTTTGCCGTAATGTGTGCCGGGTTATTCCCTTTAATTCACATGGGACGTTTGCCATTGGGATTCTTCATTTTCCCATATCCAAACACACGTGATGTATGGGTTAACTTTAACTCGCCACTATTATGGGACGTTTTTGCCATCTCAACATACCTGACCGTTTCTTTATTGTTCTGGTATATGGGATTAATTCCGGATATTGGTACTATTCGCGACCGCCTGAAAGAAGGTATTAAGAAGAAGGTCTATTGGTTCCTGAGTTTTGGATGGACAGGTTCAGCACGTCATTGGGCACGCCACGAATCAATGAGTTTGATATTGGCAGGTCTAGCTGCTCCGCTTGTATTGTCAGTACATACCATCGTAAGTTTTGACTTTGCAACCTCTGTAATACCCGGATGGCATACCACCATATTCCCGCCTTATTTTGTGTCGGGTGCCGTGTTCTCTGGTTTTGCCATGGTATTAACATTGATGATTATTACGCGTAAAGCCATTAACCTCGAAGATTATATTACCAAGGCACACCTTGAGTCGATGAATAAAATCATTATTGCTACAGGTTCTATTGTGGGTATAGCCTATATAACCGAGCTGTTCATCGCCTGGTATTCAGGTGTGGTATACGAGCAATATGCATTTGTTAACCGTGCATTCGGACCATACTGGTGGGCCTACTGGATTATGATGACCTGTAATGTTATTACTCCACAGTTATTCTGGATTAAGAAGATACGTCGCAGCTTCGCCGCTACCTTTGTTATTTCAATCTTTGTAAATATTGGTATGTGGTTTGAACGATTTGTTATTATTGTTACATCGCTGCACCGCGACTTCCTGCCATCGAGCTGGAGTATGTATTCACCAACATGGGTTGAGGTGGGTATCTATATCGGAACCTTCGGATTATTCTTTACCCTGTTCTTCTTGTTTATACGATTCTTCCCAGTGATAGCTATTGCAGAGGTGAAGAGTGTTTTAAAGACATCAACCGAAAAATTTATTAAGAAAGGAAAGTAATTATGGCAGAAAAAGCTTTTGTTTCAGGATATTATCTGGATGATAAGGATTTGGTTGATGGAATCAAGGCCTTACAGGAAAAAAATATTGAGATTGCTGATGTGCGCACACCATTCCCTGTTCATGGACTTGATAAGGTGTTGAAGATGCGTCGTTCGCGCTTGCCCCGCGCCGGATTTATAGCTGGTGTAATGGGTGCAAGCATTGGATTTGGTTTTCAGGCCTGGGTATTTACCGAGGCATGGCCTTTAAACTTTGGTGGTAAGCCCTTCTTATCTGTTCCGTCGTTTATTCCGGTAACATTTGAGTTAACGGTATTAATGGCTGCCTTTGCCCTTGTGTTCGGCTTTCTGATAAGTAGTAAGCTTGGGCCCGGAGCCGATAATGTAATTTTTGATGAAGAGGTCACAAACGACCGTTTCCAAATCTTGCTTGAAGTGAGTGGAGGCAATAGTGAGGAGCTTCAATCTCAATTACAGGCAGCCGGCGCCGAAGGTGTGAAACACCATGATGTTTAAATAAGACATAAGTATCAGGACATAAGACACCAAAATGTCATCTTGATACTTGATACTTAAATCTTGATACTAATTATTGAACTATGTATAAGTCATTTGAATTTTCAAAAAAGATAAAATCCTTTTTAATCGCTACGATAGTGATTGGTGCGGTATTGGCCGTGGCCGGCGTGGCGATGAATCTGGATCATACACATCGTATTTGGGCCAACGTGTTGCTAAATGGTTTTTACTTTACAGCAATCGCTATGAGTGCAGCCTTTTTTGTGATTGTGCACGTATTAGGTGAGTCGGGCTGGCACACTGCTGTACAGCGAATACCTGAAGCCCTTTCCATGTACGTGCCGATAGGTGGTGTGTTTATGTTACTGGTGTTGGTTGGTATGCACGATATATACCACTGGAGCCATACTGAGCACCTGGATGAGATCCTTCAGGGTAAAGCACCGTATTTGAATCCCATGTTTTTCAGTATTCGTACTGTAGCCTATATTGTTATCTGGAGCCTGCTGGTTATTTGGTTCAGGAAAACATCTCTTAAAACAGATAGTAACGACGATATCAGGTTATTTAATAAGCAAAGATCCATTGCAGGTATTTTTATCGTCATTTTTGCAGTTACCAGCTCAACATCAGCATGGGACTGGATCATGTCTATTGATGCACACTGGTTCAGTACACTGTTTGGCTGGTATATATTCGTTAGTACATTTGTAGCAGCTGTATCTGTTATTATTATTCTTCTGTTTGTGTTAAGAAGAATGGGATACATGGAACATATCAACGATGAGCATTTACACGATTTAGGTAAGTACCTGTTTGGTTTCAGTATCTTCTGGGCTTACCTGTGGGTATCTCAATACCTGTTAATATGGTACAGTAATATTCCGGAAGAAACGATCTATTACGTGAAGCGAATTCAGGATTTTGAGGGAGTTTTCTATGCCAATGTAATCATTAACTTCCTGGCTCCATTCCTGATATTAATGGCAAGGGGTACCAAGCGAAGATTAAACTGGCTGATAGCAGCGTCTGTTATTGTTTTCATTGGTCATTGGATTGATATGTATCTGGCCATTATGCCGGGTTCCATCGGACATGCTGATTTTGGTATTCTGGAAATTGGAATGACTGTATTTGTGGCAGGTATCTTCTTGTTTGTTTTCTTTACAAATTTCGCTAAAGCACCTGTAGTTCCTGAAAATCACCCATTCTTTAAAGAAAGTTTTGATTATGACAATATTCGATAGAAAGCATTTAAGTGCCATCAAATTATTTAGCCTCACAGCGTTGATCTTGATTGGTGTTTCAGGTTGTGATAAAGACCGCAATAAGCCGGGCTATAGTTATTTTCCTGATATGGAGCAGTCTCAGGCCTATGAAACGTATACATCAAACCCGAACTGGGAGAATGGTCGTACGAATCAGTTGCCTGTTGAAGGGACCGTTCCACGTGAAATGATACCATTTGATTTTGAAAAAACCGACGTGAATCGCACATGGGCCGGCCAAGAGCTGGAAAATCCTTATGCTGCTGATGGCTCTGTGTTAGAAGAAGGCAAGCGTTTATACGATATATACTGTTTGCACTGCCATGGCGATATGGGCGATGGAAAGGGGCACTTGTATACTTCGCAGAAGTATTTGTATTTACCGGCTGATTTGAATTCGGAAAAGATACGTACTCATCCTGACGGAGAAATTTTCCAGGTGATTACTGTTGGTTATGGTGTTATGGGAGCCCATGGTGCTCAGATATTGCCTGATGAACGCTGGAAGATTGTTTCCTATATTCGTGAAGAACTGCATGCTAAAGCTGATGAAGCTGCAAAAGCGGCTGCTATTGCAGAAGCGGAGCAAGTGGAGGAGGCAGCAGGCGAAGAAGCAGAAAAGACGGCAACTGCAGAATAATACCAACACACAATTGGTATAAGACGACGAACCAAGAATCATTATATAGTAAGAAAGCCCAATTGATTTAATCAATTGGGCTTTTCTTTTCTCCTGTTACCCGGTCTCCCTATTGAGCCATTAATTCAAAGCGTTCATCATTGGCTTCAATAAAGCCTCTGTCTGCTTCTTTATTGGTTGCTTTAATTTTTTGACGCATGGCTAAAGCATTTTCTAATCTTATGCGGTAACCGTTTTTAAATGACATCATGTGGGCTTGTTCAAATCCCATGTTTTGTACGATAGTCAGAAAATTTAATGCTTCCTCGTATTCAATAAACTCACCCAGTGTAAACTGGTTAATACTATCATAAGTGTCTTGTTTTAATCCCAACATGTTTTCTTTATATTGGCTAAGATCCAAATCTTTGTATGCACCAATCTGGATAGCGAACAAAATACCGTCGTAGTCCTCTTTAGGTAATGCCGACCTGTGCGTATTGTACCTGATCTTATCAAGAGAATCAATATTGATGGCTTTTTCGATATATACCGTATCAACCAAATGGCCTGCAGTCATGGTTTTTTGCTGTCCCGGGATACTGATAAATCCCTGCATAAGTAAGAATGAAAACAGAGTGACAGAAAAAACCGTGGTGAAATAAAACCAAAGTCTTAGATTACCAATGGTATTGGTCTGCTTTTTTGATAATTCCCGTTGTCGGGTTAATTCATCATTTAAGGCCTCGACACGTAGCTGCAGCTTGTGCTCAGGTAATGCGTTTTCGGGTAATGACATTATTTGGGTGTTTAATGTTATTACTAAATTAAATGATAGAAACTACCTTGTAAAGAGTAGGAGGGATATATTAACTAACAAGATATTAACAATTGCATTTCCCATAGTGTGCAGATATTCAAAGTTTTCAGTAGTAATAAGGGAAACATGATCCTGTTAAATCCAACTTCCCCACATCTCACATCCAACATCCCTACATTCCCACATCCAATCCTGCTTTATTAAACACTTCCAATATAGAAGGGTAAGTGCTCTGATATACCTTTTTAAGATCTTCTTTTTTAAGCCATTGGGCTGAGGCAATATTCTCTTCAGTTTGTGGCGTTGGCTGATCAAATCCAAAGTAATCCATGAAAAACCATGCTGTCTCTTTGAGATAATAGACGCCTTTTTGCTTGTAAGTATGATAGGTTGAAAGCAAGGGGTGACGAATAACTAGATTGTCTAAACCACATTCCTCTTCCACTTCACGAATGGCTGTTTTTCTGAATGTTTCACCTGCTTCACATTTACCTTTGGGCAAGTCATAAACCCCTAATCGGTGGATAATAAGGAAATCGTTATCAGGATTGACCACCAGGCCACCTGCCGCAGTAATAAATTTGTAGCATTTTTTTAGTGCATCCAGTAAAAAGTCTTTCTTACGACCATAAACATAGCCGGCTTTCAAATGCACATTTTGCTCAAAGGTTTCCACAAATTGTCGCAGCTCATGGTGAGAAGTATACTTGTGCAGAGCATCAAAGTTTTCAGTGAGGTCTGAAGTCAGATTATCAGTCAAAAAAAGAGTTCTATCCTTGAAAAAAACTTTATACATTTGCGGTATGGAAAAATTAGCGGAAATTGTAGCCAAACAGCTGTTGCAAATTAAGGCAATTAAATTGCAACCTGCAAACCCGTTTACATGGGCATCGGGGTGGAACTCACCTATCTATTGTGATAATCGTAAAACGCTTTCGTACCCTGAAGTACGTGACTTTATTAAGTTGGAATTTGCGCGTTTAGTATTGGAAAAGTATCCTGAAGTTGATGTTGTTGCCGGTGTGGCAACTGGAGCCATTGCTCAAGGCGCTTTGGTGTCTGATTCAATCAATAAGCCATTTATTTACGTGCGTTCTGCAGCGAAAGGTCATGGATTAACCAACCTTATTGAAGGGGATTTGAAACCAGGACAGAAGGTAGTGGTAATAGAAGACTTAATTTCAACAGGTGGCAGTAGTTTAAAAGCTGTTGAAGCCATTCGAGAAGCCGGTGCTGAGGTATTGGGTATGTTGGCCATTTTTACTTACGGTTTTCCAGTGGCAACAGAAGCTTTTGAGAAAGCTGGTGTTGAATTAACAACGTTAAGTTCATACGAAGAGATGATTCCTTTTGCAAGTGAATCAGGTTATGTATCGGCCGAAGATGTTGCCACTCTTCAGGAATGGAGAAAAGACCCTGCCAGCTGGAATAAATAATTCTACTTTAAAAAAATACTGACGAGCAAGCCTGACTTGGGCTTGCTCTTTTTTTCTTAAAGTTTTGTAAATAGTCTTGAGTCTATTGTCTTAAATCTAATATCTATAATTTATGACTACTTTCGAAAGCGATATAAAAAAAGCGGCTTACCCTGCCGAAACCATGTTTAACTTTTTATCTGATTTTGACCATTTTGGTGAGGTTATACCAAAAGATAAAATCAACAACTGGCAATCGTTTGGCGATAGTTGCCGTTTTAACATTGATCCGGTCGGTGAGGTTGGCTTGCGGATAGTAGAGAAAGAATCGCCTAAAGTGATCAAATACACAGCTGAGGGAAAAACACCTTTCAACTTCTTTTTGTGGATTCAGCTAAAAGAAATGGCAGAGGATGATACCCGTGTCAAACTAACGATTAAAGCTGATATGAATCCGATGATTAAAATGATGGCCAGTAAGCCTATTAAGAAGTTTCTGGAGGTATTGAGTGATGCCATTGCCAATCATCAATACTAAATAATACTGAGCTGTTGGCCAATGCTAATTGGCTGATGGCTTTTCTTTCATGTTTTAATTGACTATGTGCAAAAACGCTAAGTAGTTTTTATCGTTGGCAGTATACAATAATCTTTAAGCACATATCATTCTTTCCCGATACATTGCCCTGGGTCTTCCATCCCCATTCATCTCTTGTTTATCTCTTCCCGATATCTGTTTTTATTCATCTTTTTTTGAAAAATACGTAAAATGCGTATAAAAGGTGGTTGATTTCCCCATATTAATGATTTTCAGGCTCTTTATCTTTGTAACAACAAAAAGTTACATCTATGGAATACCTGTTAGTTAAAATTAAATCATCCATCCGTAAGATTATTATTGCCAAAATAGTATGCATTGTATACAAAGACGGACAGAATACTTTCCACATGACTAATGGAGGGAGAATTTTTTATTGTTCCTCATTAAAAAAGCTTGAAAATCAGTTGCCCGATAGCTTTATCAGGATTGATAGGAATGTTGTTATTAACATTAAGTGTGTTTCAGAAATTCACAGGAATAATAAAAAGGTTACGCTCAATAACGATGAAACATTTGATGTCTCTCGTCGCAACAAGCCGCTATTGCTTAAGGCTTTTAACAAGTATCTTGAAGATTTGAATAATGAAGTGGATTAAAGTTGGCGGCACTACT
>JAKSBD010000668.1 GCA_022361295.1 Bacteroidales bacterium | reverse complement strand
TCATTGCCTGAGTAACCGGATCGGAGAAATATCCTCCGCCAGAACCCATATTCATCTCTGTATAAGATAAAGATGAGTTAACACCATAGCTAATCCAGTTAGATGGCTTTTGATCGAGATTAAATCGAAAACTGTATCGTTTAAAATCTTTTCCTTTTACAAAAGCTTCATTGTCCAGATATCCTGCCGACAGATATACTCTTGGAGAAGTCTGACTTTCTCCGGCTGACTGTAAACTAAAATTGTACTCCTGAACAAACCCTGTTTGGGTTACTTCATCCATCCAATGCACATTGGCCATGTTTTCGGTAGTTATTCCCTGATCGGCTAATGAATAACCAAATATTGATCCGTTATAATACCTGTCTTTAGCTGTTTCATAATCAACACCTAAGTAGTTTTGCCAGCCTTCTACTTGTAATTCGTTGTACTGATCGGCATTAACTACTTTGTAATCATCTGTGTAAACAGGCATTTCTTCCCAGCCCATCTTCATACCAAATGATACTCTTGTTTTAGAGCCTGTCTGGCCTTTTTTGGTTGTAATTACTATTACACCATTAGCTGCTCTTGCTCCGTATATTGATGTTGCAGTAGCATCTTTAAGAACGGTAATGGTCTCAATGTCATTCGAATTCAAACTACTTAATGGAGAATACTCAGAACCTTCATTTTCACGCATACCCCATGTTCCAGCTTCCATTGGTACGCCATCAATCACATACAGGGGTTGAGTACCCGAATTTAAAGAGTTTTTACCCCTGATGTAAATTGTTGAAGGTGCACCCGGTTGACCAGAACCTGTATTCATCTGCAATCCTGCTACATTACCCTCAAGTGATCTGACAGGGTTTGCATTTGTCCGGTCAATGATTTTCTCATCTCCTAATGTAGAGGCTGCACCGGTAAAAGCAGCTTTTTTGGTAACACCGTAACCAGTCACAACAACTTCGTCCATATCAATGGCATCTGATTGCAACGACACATTAATTTTCGACTGACCACTGTAAGCAATCTCCTGGGTTTTCATTCCCACAAACGAGTAGACAATGACAGATGCATCATCGGGAACAGATAAGCTGTATGTTCCATCAGCACTTGTGATGGTACCAGTGGTGGTTCCTTTAACAAATACCGATACCCCCGGTATGGGGCTGTTGTCGGCGGCATCAGTAACGGTGCCGCTAAGTGTGCTATTTTGGGCCAGTAATGACCAGCCAAGCAATAGCATTCCTGAAAGTGTTATTAGTACTTTCTGCATAGGCGTGATTTTTAATTAATAAAAAATTGGATTATTTGTGTGCTCACCAGTTGACGCCAGGTCATTGAGTGAGCCATATCAAAAGATATCTGTGGAAAGACTGATGTTCGGGAAGTCGTGTATATGGATATAATATATATACAGATGACATCCTTTTCTCAGCCGTATAATATTATCTACTATCGGGTGGGACCCTTCGATAAGACATGTACCTGCAACAGGAGCATAAAAAAAGCCACGCGACAAAATCAATTGTCGGTGGCTTTAACACT
>JAKSBD010000579.1 GCA_022361295.1 Bacteroidales bacterium | reverse complement strand
GATGAATTTGGCTTTGGTATCGCCACATTCAGTGATTTACGTTTGGGTACTTATGACATCACAGTTGAAATGGATGGCTATGTCTCACAAACCATATCATTCGAACTAACCAGCGATGTAACAACACTGGGTGGCCCAACTGTAATGCTTGAGCCTGTTCCAACTTCGATTATTAATCAAAAGCAAAACAAAATAAGTGTATACCCAAATCCAGCAGCTGATGTTATTAATATTCAGTCAGGCATTGCTCTAAAGTCTGTTAACATATTTACAGTTGGTGGAGTGATGGTTAAGAGTGTTGAAGGAGAGAGTATAACTCAAGTTAATATTGCAGAAATAGCAAGAGGTGTTTATGTAGTTAAAACCATTGATGTCAATGGCAAACAACAAATAATCAAGATTAACAAAAACTAACCCCATGCCGGAAACCACTCCCTCAACGGAGGGAGTTGTTTTTTATTTAATGAACGTGTTTGAACAACTTATTAGATAAATATGGTTGTCGAACCACCCTATAGACAAAAAACTAAGACGATGATAAAAAAGTATATTATAGGAATCATGTTTCTTTTGCCTTTGTTGGCAGCATGTGAAAAAGATAAGCTTGAGGACAGTACTCCGCCTGAAGCTGTAGTGAGTTTGCCAACCGACAATACCGTTTATACAAGAGGCAATACGCTCATGTTTACCGGTGAGTTTACTGATGATGTAGAACTAAAAGAATGTACTTTTTATCTGAGTCAGGGACTGAAAGCATCACGTGGATGGGATGATCCATGGGAGCCTTCACCACAAACCTTTCCTTTATCGGGCAAAGAAGACAGCCTGGTTGAACAATACCTGTTTGAGTTGGCTATTCCAGCCGATATAAAATCGGGCGACTACATCCTTAGCATATTAACGGTAGACAAAGCATTAAACTATAGTACAACCGAAATACCAATAATGATTAAATAATTGGTCTTAAAATGATTGTTCAAAATTCTAAAGATTATTAATAAAAAAACTGTCTCAATTGTCATAAGCCTTTAGGACATCCTCACCAGGTTTATCAGAGGCAGCTATGAAATAAAAACTATAAAACAATTAAAATGAAGCATGTATTAATTTATCTGCTCTTGCTTTGTATTGCCCTTAGTCAACCGTTGATGGCACAAACAACTACCATTTCAGGTACTGTAAAAGACAAAGATAGCGGAGAAGCAATGATTGGTGTAACCATAGTAGTTAAGGGTACAACCATAGGAACAGTTACCGATTTTGAAGGTAATTACAACCTTCAGGTTCCGGCAGATGCACAAACACTGGTATATTCATTTATTGGCTATCAAAAACATGAAGTTAATATCAATGGCCGGCAAACTATTAACATCTTATTGGAGTCAGACTCTGAAGCAATTGATGAGGTTGTTGTAACAGGTTATGGTATAAAAAAGAAGGGTACTTATACCGGCTCAGTGGAGGTGGTTTCGGCCGATAAAATTGAGCAAGTACCGGTAGCCAGTTTTGACCAGGTACTGCAGGGACAAGCTCCCGGTTTAATTGCCATTGGTTCATCAGGAGCACCGGGCTCAGCAGCCACAGTGCGTATTCGTGGTATCAGCTCTATTAATGCTGGTAATGATCCCTTGTATATTATGGATGGTATTCCAATTACAGCAGGACAGTTTAGCTCGCTTAACCAGAATGATATCGATAATGTATCGATTCTTAAGGATGCTACTGCAACCTCATTGTATGGTAGCCGGGCCAGTAATGGTGTTATTGTGATAACAACCAAGCGTGGTAATAAAGAAGGGAAAACGAAGATACAGTATCGCGGGCAATATGGTTTTAATAAAATAGCACGGGATAATTTTGAAATGATGAATACTGAACAGAAGATTCAGTATGAGGAAGAGACAGGCTTAAAAACCTACACGCCCGAAGAGAAGCTGGAGTTGATGAAGACCAATACCAACTGGTTGGATGTGGTATTGCGCGATGCCTTTACACAGTCGCATGAAATATCGGCCAGTGGCGGTAACGAAAAAACACAGTTTTATATCTCCGGCAGTTATTATTACCAGGAAGGTATTCAGTACCGTTCTGATTTTGACCGCATGAACTTTCGTTTAAACCTGGATAATAAAATATCGGAGAAGGCTAAGCTGGGAACTAACCTTACTATTGGTTATGAAACCAATACCAACACTATAACAGCCGGTAATAATGTATTTAACCCTATCTTCTCGGCTCGCTTACTGAACCCATATTTAAAGCCATACGATGAAAATGGTGATTATAACAGTGAAGGTTTGCCATGGGCTAACCCAATTGAGCAATTAATGCTTAATGATAACTCAAACAATACCTTAAAGATTGTTGGAGGTGTGTTTTTTGATATCGAATTAGCAAAAGGCCTGGTGTTTAAAACCAATGTGGGTGTTGATTTCTACGATTATACAGTAAATGATTACCTGCACCCTGAGTCAGAATGGGGAGCTGCCACGAACGGAAAAACCACCCGTGCTTTTCGACGTAACTTCAGATTGACACCGACTAATACGCTGACATATAAATTTAACCTTGCTGAAGCGCACGATTTTAATGTAATGCTGGGACAGGAGATAATAAGCAATAACTCACAGTCATTTAGTGTTGGCGCCAAAAACCTGCCAAAGGATTTAAAGGTACTGAATGTGGCGGCTGAGTCGGACACATGGGGAGGCAGTGCTTACGATTATTCTGTGGCATCTTTCTTTGCCAACATGGCTTACAGCTATAACTATAAATACCTGGTTGACCTAAGTATTCGTCGAGATGGTTCGTCACGCTTTGGACAAAACAATCGCTGGGGAACATTCTGGAGTGCCGGTATCGGCTGGAATATTCAGGAAGAAGGCTTTATGAAAGATATACCGTGGCTCGATCAGTTAAAGTTACGTGCCAGTATCGGAGAAACAGGAAACTATAATATTGGTAACTACGAACACCAGGCACTGT
Organism: Bacteroidales bacterium; assembly: GCA_022361295.1. Lineage (GTDB taxonomy): Bacteria > Bacteroidota > Bacteroidia > Bacteroidales > Marinilabiliaceae > Carboxylicivirga. The sequence continues at coordinate 3,872 of JAKSBD010000579.1, read as the reverse complement.
TTGGTTATGGTACCTATATGAACCAAAGTGCGGCTTACTTCTACCAGCATCAGAATGATGATTTAACCTGGGAACGCAAGCTAAAAGCCAACGTAGCGCTTGACATGGCATTTATGCGCAAATACCGCATGAAAGTCGACTTGTATCAGGAAACCACTAAAGACATGTTGTTCTATATTCCTTATTCATTAACAACAGGTACCGGCGGAAGAATGGAAAATATTGGTGAAATGACCAATAAAGGTATTGAGCTGGAATTAGATGCTGAGTTGTTAAATATTCGCGATTTTCGCGTGCACCTAAATGCCAATATGGCCTACAATCTTAACGAGGTAACGAAGCTATACAATGGTCTTGAAGAGATAGATCAGGGTTATACAAAAATAACTGTTGGTAAACCATTGGGTACCTTTTATCTGACAGAGTGGGCCGGAGTGGATGAATCGACCGGTAAAGGTTTATGGTACAGGGCTGATGGCAGCGTGACAGATACCTATTCAGATACAGATAGACAGTTGTTGGATGGAAAGGTTTACCTGCCTCCGTTAACAGGTGGTTTTACAGGTACGTTCTCTTATAAAAATGTGCAGTTATCGGCTTTCTTCTCCTGGATGGCAGACAAATGGATTGTTAATAACACCCGCTATTTCACTGAGAGTCAGGGCATGTTTATGAGCTATAACCAAAGCACTGAAATGCTTGATTATTGGAAAGAACCAGGCGACCAGGCAAAACATCCTCATCCCGATTACCAGGATAACCAGTTTGATACCCGATTACTTGAAAATGCTTCGTTTTTGCGCTTGAAAAACCTGAATATTTCCTACACTATTAATTCGCGACTATTGGATAGAACAGGGTTTTTCAGAAGTGCACGAATCTATGCGCAAGGACAAAATCTGTTGACATTTACCAATTACAACGGTATTGATCCGGAGTATTATGGTGTTAATGAACTTAACATGTACCCACACGTGAAGACCTTCACTTTTGGTATCGACCTTGGATTTTAATGCAGGATTATGAAGAGAAGAATTAAAGAGTCGTTTAATCAACAAAAGTTTAAAACCATGTTTCGTAAACTAATATATAACTCATCAATACTGCTATTGCTTTTGACAATGGCAGCGTGTGAAGATTTCTTCGACAAGACCCCACACGATAGTACCTCGAAAGAAGATATCCTGACCAGTGAAAAAGATGCACAAACACTTCTTTATGGTATGTATTCAGGTTTTATGTCGTCGGCTTCGTATGGCACATATCTCAGTACAACTCTGGATATTATGACCGATGCCTCACTTGCTTCAGCCGGTTTTACCAATCAAATGGGTGATTTATACGCCTGGAAAATTAATCCGGGAACATCTGAAGTCGGTTCTGTTTGGGCCAATCACTATGCATCAATCTATAATACAAACTACATTATCAATAATATTGAATCCATTGAAGGTGATGAAGAGAACCTCGATCGCATATTGGGAGAGGCCTTAGCCGGAAGGGCTTTGTTGCACTATAACCTTGTACGCCTTTTCGCCAGGGCCTATAACAGCGAAACTGCTGCTTCTGACCTTGGTGTGCCGTATATAAAAAACAATGTAATTGATTCACCTAAACGTAATACAGTTGCTGAAGTATATAAAAATATAGTCTCAGACCTTGAAGATGCTGAAGTGTTGCTAGGCGATAACATCTACTATGACAACGTTATTTTTACAAAAGATTACGTTCGCGGACTACTGGCTCGTGTATTTCTTGAAATGAAAAACTATGATGGCGCCATTGCCTATTCAACATATTTAATTGATAGCGAGTCTTATGCTTTAACTGAAGGCATTTCATTTATTAATATGTGGTTAAATGATACAGGTTCCGAAATAATATGGAAAGTGGGCTATACGCCAACTGACTATGGCGCGGCACCTGGTTATAACTTCTATAACCGTAACAATGCTAATGTCTTGCCTATGCCTGATTATATTCCGGCCGAATGGTGGGTTAACAGTTTTAATCCATCTATCGATGTGCGTTACACCGCTTATTTGAATTATACGCAAACCGGTTTTGGGTGGGAAGGTCATTTGATTTATAAATACCCGACCAATCCTGCCTATACAAGCCAGGGAGTAAACATGCCAAAGCCTATGAGATTAGCCGAAATGTATCTTATTCGTGCCGAAGCACATGCTTTTAAAGATGATGATACGGCAGCACAGGATGATATAAGTGCATTGCTTGAAAAGCGGATTATAAACCATAATCGAGTAACACTTACAGGCGATGAGTTAAAAGAGTTTATTCTTGATGAACGCAAAAGAGAATTAATGTTTGAAGGCTTTTACTGGTTTGATTTAAAGCGACATAATAAAGGGTTTGAGCGTGTGCCGCAGGCCAATACATCAACGGCAAATGACTTAATGATTACTGCTGATGATTACCGCTGGCAATGGCCAATACCAACAGCAGAGTTGAATGGTAATGAAAATATCAGGCAAAACGATGGCTATTAATTTTAAAGTGAATGAAATGAAAAACTATATAAATAAACTGGCTTCCCTGGCAGTCGTATTGCTATTGGCTGCCTGTCATGAAAACAATGTTGAACTATATAACGGACCATCGCAGATACACTTTACCGAAACCAACAGCAGTATACTGGTTGATGAGTCAGGACCAATGGTAAGCATTCAGGTGGGTGTAACCAAAGCCGTAGATGTTGATCGTCAATTTACCATTCAGGTGGACACTGATGAATCAACCGCAATAGAAGGTGTTGGATTTGAGCTGTTAAGCCCGCAAGTTACCATTAAAGCAGGTGAAGTATTGGGCGAGGTGCAGATTCGTTGCCTTTATGAAGGAGCAGAACCTGAGGGGCAGTTGTTAAAACTAAATTTGACAGCAGGCAATGCTCAGTCAGTTGCTGATTTTCAGAATGCCTACTACCTTGAGTTATTCAAGTATTGCGACTTCAGTCAAAGTGCATTTATCGGCACTTTCCACGTAACTGAAACCGATTACTGGCAAAATACTTATGAGTATGAAGTGGAAGCTACTGAGGGTGATGACCCATACTCTATCTATGTTTCAGGATTATGGGGAGTGCCGGAGAAGGTAAAGATTTCCTTTGATCGTAAACAGGCATTTTGCTCAATACCAGCCCAATACTTCTTTGATGATGGTAACTATGAGAATGCCTGGATCCGCAGCCTGGAAGATGGTGATTATAATGCCTGTCTTGGAACCATTAAAAACCTGGTGTACTTTGTGTACCCCGAAGGATCTAACCAGGGTTGGGACCTGGGTACATTTGATATGACAAGGATTGATTAGTAAATAGGAGCAATTCCCGGTTCGATTAGTTTATCGAATGCAGGCTGTTTTCTTTCATTGAAGGAAAGCAGCCTTTTTTTGGCGTTTATGCATCAAAAGAAAGCCTTTAATATCAAAGCCTGGGGCGCTGACTTTGAGTGTTCGGAAAGATCTTATATCATCGATAAGCGATGTGCGTCCTCGCTTTGCTGCCGCTCAAATTATGAGTTTATAGGGGCGTTAGCCCTGATATCTAATTATTCTATACAATTAGATGTCAGGGCTAACGCCCCTATTATTTTTTATGTGCTTTTTCATTGCTACGAAGATTAAAGGGCTATCGCCCCTTTTTTTAATGTATCAGACTTTGACTGCGTCAATTTTCAATTCAGTCTGTTATATAGATTTAAGCGTCTTAACTTTATGACATTGCTCATACGACTGCGTTGGAGATATATGCTATTTACGCGTGACTTTGAGGTGTATGAGCGTGACATTGGCCTACCCATGCGTGACATTAGGGTATATGAGTGTGATATTGACCTACCCATGCGTGATATTAG
>JAKSBD010000327.1 GCA_022361295.1 Bacteroidales bacterium | reverse complement strand
TTAGGTAGCAGCAGGGACTAAAGACATAAAGCGGTAAATATGATATATAGCGGTGTTTGATTTCAAACACCGTTTTTTTTGACAGAGCTGCCTGGTGTAGCTGCCAAACTACTCATTTAAGAACTATTAACTACTGATGATAGTAGTTATAATCTTTCAAAACAGTATTCAGAAATTCCTTCGAAGGCTCTTTCGTTTCAATTCTCATTTTTTTAATAACCACCTCTTTCGTTTTAAGCACCAACGGATGCGGTGCCCCAATGCTACTATACTGACGATCGTTTGATGCGATTAATAAGACTTCCTTTATTGTTTGCAAATCATAATCAGACAGCATACTTACTTCAGGATACTTTGGTTCATAGCCCTCTTCAATTTCAACATAGGCGGTACCGGTCAGACTTCCTTTAGGATTAATTTTAAGTACAGTTGTTTTGGCAGCAATATCACCTACTCTTTGTCCTTTGCCGCCAATTACAACAGTTAGCAGAGCACAAACACCATATGTAAAACTTATATCTACCAGACGGAATATCCAGCGAATAAAACATGCACCAAAATTTAATTCTCCACCATCGAGTCTTACGACTTTTATCTTCATGACCATTTTACCAAAAGTCTGGCCGCTCAGAAATAAATCACACAACAGATTGTAAAAAAATACCGGAAGCATAATCAGTGCCAGCCACCATTGAGGCTCAGAGTCATTCAAAATAAAAGTGAACAAGCTAATAACAATCATATAACTTGCTTTAATAAATCCGTCGATAATATTGGCTAATATCCTGTCGCCAACGCTGGCTAATTGGTAATCAATGTCAACATTTTGTGTGGTAGATATACTTAGGTTTTCCATTGCTGGTTGTCGAAATACTGTTTTTGATAAAAAATGATACTCAAAAGTAGCAAAATAAGTTTTTTATGTGCAGAAAAATTCATTTATTCGCAATGCTCATACACCTGCCCGATGAAGGAAATAACATTTATAAATCGTAATAAAGCACGCTGGGAGACCTTTGAGCAACAGTTAAAAAAGCCATCAAAGGTCAACCCCGACAGTTTAGCTGATCAGTTTATACAGTTAACTGACGATTTGGCTTTTGCACGAACTTTTTACCCAAGAAGCCATACATTAAGGTATTTAAACAGCTTATCGCAAAAAACGCACCAGGAGATATATCGGAACAAGCGGGAAAGAGGTAGCAGGATTCCTTCTTTTATCAAAACCGAATTGCCATTAATACTTCGTTCGGCCCGTCCATATTTTTTAATATCACTTCTTGTATTCATGTCGGCCTGGGCACTTGGTGTTGTTTCTGCCTTAACAAACGATGATTTTGTTCGAATGATAATGGGCGATCAGTATGTTAACATGACGCTGGACAATATTGAAAAAGGCGATCCAATGGCTGTGTATGGTCAAATGGATGAAACTCCAATGTTTTTAGCCATCACCTTTAACAATGTGTATGTCTCTTTCATCGTATTTTTATTTGGCCTTTTAACTCCGCTTGGCACAATATTTCAACTGTTCAGAAACGGTGTTATGGTTGGGGCATTTCAGGCTTTCTTTTACCAGAAGAATTTATTAGGTATATCGACATATACTATTCTAATACACGGTACACTGGAACTATCTGCCATTGTTTTAGCAGGTGGTGCAGGTATTATACTTGGTAAGTACCTATTGTTCCCGGGAACATATCCAAGAAAAGAATCATTTGTATACGGTGTTAAAAAAGGAATAAAGATAATGCTTGGCCTTGTACCGGTTTTTGTAGTTGCCGGATTTATTGAAGGTTTTATTACCAGACATTACAATACTATGGAGCATTGGGTGAATATTCTGATTATCATCTTATCTCTGGTCTTTATTGTTTGGTACTTTTTTATCTATCCTGAGTTGGTATACCGAAAGTATAAAGCAGGAAAAAATTAAAGAAATGCAAATAGAACAAGAACTTATTTTAAGTGAGAAACGCGACTTCAGTGATGTATTAAATGCATCGTTTCGTTTTATACGTCAGGAGTTTAAGCAATTATACGGACTTATTTTAACATATACTATTGTACCTCTAATCGGTACAAGTTTAATGGCCGTATTCTATTCTACCGATGTATGGCAGGTTTATTTCAACGGTTTATTGAACAATACGCCGGATATTGAAATGCCCAACTTATGGATGTACGGATTAATGATGCTTATCAACTTTATTTCCTATACCCTGATTATTGGTATCACCTATGAATACATGGCCATGTATAATAAACATGGACGAGGTAACTTCACCACAAGCGATGTTGTAAGGGCACTGGGGAAAGATTTTATCCCAATGATGGGTTATAACCTGCTTATAGGAATTGTCTTAGTATTTGCATTTATGTTTTTCCTCATCCCCGGCATTTACATGTCAGTTCCTTTATCGATGATAATAATTGTGAAAACTGTAGAAAGGAATGGGTTTTCGGTAAACTGGGGTCGTTGCTTTAAACTGATTAAAGACAACTGGTGGATTACTTTTGCCATTATTTTAATTGCCTACCTGATTATTACAATGGCTTCAATGGTATTCACAATACCAATGGCATTTTATGGCATAATACAAGGCATCACTCTTGCCCAGAACGGTTCGCCTGAAATAAATACTGTAGCATTGGGCATATTTTCAATAATTTCAACGATTGGAAGCTATCTTTTATACGTCGTATTTTATGTCGTTATTGGTTTTCAGTATTTTAACCTAAGCTCCCCTAATGGTTCAAAAAGCATAATGGATAAGATTAACCAGATTGCCACAAGCAACGAAAACCAGGCATAAATAATGAAGTTATTCAGGCTGATAATAATTGTATGCACACTGCTATTTTCCCCTGCCGTAAAGGCAGAAGAGGTTATAGCTGTACCCGATAGTATTGAGGCCTGGGACAATAGTTTTGTTGATTATCGTACACCAACTACCGATACAATAGCTTATTACCGTGCTTTGCCTGAGTATCAATACGATTTGGCAAAAGAGCCGGAATCGGTATTTTCAAAAATAATGCGATGGCTGGCTTCATACATAACGGTAAGTGGAGAAGGTGCTACTGTCCTTGGTTGGTTTTTGATTATAGCTGCTGTTATCGCTCTGTTACTATTAATTATTAAACTGGCTGGCATACCAGTAAAAGGTTTGTTTGTGTTTTCGCGCTCAACAAAGGTTTCTCAATTAAATTTTGGACAACAGAATACCAATATTGAAGAGCAGAAACTGGACAAGATGCTGACTGTCTTCATAAACAACAAGGCCTATCGGGAAGCAACGCGCGTAATGTTTCTGCAAACTTTACGATCACTAAACAGAAAAGGCTTCATTCAATGGAATGCTTTTAAAACAGATCGCGATTATTATTACGAGCTTAAAGAAGATCATTTAAAACAAGGATTTCTGAATATCATTCGTCATTATGAATTTGTCTGGTATGGTAAATTTGAAATAAGCGAAGCTGATTTTGAACAACTAAAGAACGGTTTTAATCAATTTACTGATGAACTGGAAAATAAAAAAGCAAGCTGATGGGTAAACGTTCAGGAAATATTACATTAATTGGCGTTCCTTTACTTGTGGTCATTGTGGCTTTGGTATTGTCATACTCCCCAAAACCAATTGACTGGAGCCTAAGTTACTCAAAGCAAGACACACAGCCTTATGGCAGTAAAATGCTGTTTGAGCTATTACCGGTATTGCTTAGTAATTCCGAAATCAAATCATCACACGGCGCCATTCATGAGTTTTTTGATGAAGATATCGAAACATCCAATATTATCATCATTAATAAAGGCTTCTATCCTGAGCCGGCAGATATCGAAAAGCTGGAAGAATTGTTATTTGAAGGTCATCAGGTATTTATTGCAGCCCAGGATTTTTCTGAGAATGTAAAAGAATGGCTGAATATTGACTACCATCAGAGCATCAGCTTCAATACAGGTATCAACGATTCCATCAGCTTTAACCTGGCCAACAGAAAATTGCAAAAACCGCTTGGCTATTGGTATAAAAAAGGCATCACCAATAATTACTTCAACAGTTACGATACGCTTCAAACATCAGTATTGGGCATTAACAATACCGGTCAAACCAACTTTATCCGCATTAAACAGGGTGAAGGTTGGTTATACATTAACCTTAATCCACAGGCATTTACCAATTATCACTTATTACAGCTTGATAATGCCGATTATGCTTTTAAGTGCTTATCATATTTGCCCGATGAAACAATGGTATGGGACGAGCATTATAAAATAAAGTATAAACATCTGCCAAAATCGCAACTGAGCTTCATCCTTGACCGCCAGCCTTTGCGCCTGGCTTGGTATCTGTTGCTTATCGGTATTGTTATATTTTTCTTATTCGAATCGGCACGTCGTCAACGAATCATACCTATTGTTAAACCACCGGTTAACAGCACTGTCACATTTATTGAAACAATAGGTCGTTTGTATTTTAGTCGTAAAAACCATTTGGATATTGCTCAAAAGCGCTTTAGCTATCTGCAAGAATATATCCGCTCAAAATATTATATCAACACCTCTGAAATGGACGAAGATTTGTATCAGCAACTGGCTGAAAAGTCTTGTCTCCCAATCAGAGCCATCCGACAATTATTTGAACTCGGTCATAACCTGAATCAGATGAAACACATCAGTGAAGAAGATCTGGAGCAGTTTAACAGGCGTATCGAATTCTTTTATGAACAGTGTAAATAAACAATTCAAATATGGACCAACAGACTCAAACACCTTTCGAAAACCGCTTACCACTGGAGGAACTCAATCATTCAGCATTTCGTATTCGTAACGAGATTAATAAGGTTATAGTAGGACAGGAAAAGATTCTTGACCTGTTATTAACGGCTGTTATTGCCAATGGCCATGTGCTAATTGAAGGTGTTCCGGGTGTTGCAAAAACAATGTTGGCTAAACTACTGGCCAAATCTGTTTCATCCGACTTTTCGCGAATTCAGTTCACACCCGATTTAATGCCATCTGATGTTCTTGGAACCATGGTTTTTAACACTGGCAAGTCTGAATTTGAGTTTAATAAAGGTCCCATTTTCTCAAACCTGGTATTGATTGACGAGGTAAATCGTGCACCTGCCAAAACACAAGCTGCCTTGTTCGAAGTAATGGAAGAGCGCCAGGTTACTATTGACGGAACAACACGGCAAATGGCTCCCCCGTTTTTAGTTATGGCCACCCAAAACCCTGTTGAGCATGAAGGAACCTACCGCTTGCCTGAAGCTCAGCTGGACCGCTTCTTATTTAAGATTAAGATAGATTATCCGAATCTTGAGGAAGAGGTGAACATCTTAGCCAATGCACAGCAACGCGAAGACAATAATGAATTAAGCCAGGTTAATTCTGTGATTAGCGGTGAAGAAATTGTGAAGTACCAGAAAATGGCTGCCAAGGTGATTGTTGAAGATGACCTGTTAAGATACATTGCTCAGATTGTTGAAAAGACAAGAACGCATGTAGCATTATTTCTGGGAGCCAGTCCGCGGGCATCGCTGGCCATCTTAAATGCAGCCAAAGCTTTTGCGGCTCTTGAGGGTCGCGATTTTGTAACTCCCGATGACATTAAACTTGTAATTACACCTGTATTAAATCATCGTGTGATACTTACACCTGAAAAGGAGATGGAAGGTGTAAAACCTGAAATAATAATTCAGCAAATTGTTGACTCGGTTGAAGTTCCACGATGAAGTTGTTCAATGTTGCAGTGGAACTTCGAGAGTGACGTATTGATGTTCAGTGGCAAAGCTCAATTTTTAATAGGCGTAACTTGTCCCGGTTTGTAACGGGAGCCTAAGCTACGGAATAAAAATTAGCAGAAGCCAATAGAATCAAGATGTTACTCGCAGGTTTTCAATATAACTTTAAACAACTTCGATAAGTATATTTTATAAATGAGTATTAGAATAAGAAATCACGCCTATTTCACACCCTTGTTTTTTTATACAATGGCTGTGGTTATATTTCTATTGGCCTTAGGGCAGTTTGGATCCTTCTTTTTCCAGATAGGACTGATTGCTGTCGGACTTTTTATTCTACTAATACTAATTGAGTGCCTGCTGTTATTTCTAAAACCCAAAGCTAGTTTTGAGGCCAGGCGCTTTGTTGATGAACGATTCTCGAATGGTGATTTCAATGATGTTACCATCTCATTAACAAACCTGTTCCCGTTCCCGGTTTCGGTAACGGTCATTGATGAGTTACCAAAGCAATTTCAGAAACGGGATTTTTCAATTAAGCGTAAACTTAAGCCTGGTGAAAACTATTTAAAATCCTATTCATTACGTCCTGTTGAACGGGGCGAGTATTGGTTTGGATCATTAAATATCTTTATCAAATCACCTTTACGCTTATTACAGCGACGTCTTAGGTATGCTAATAATGAATTAGTAAAAGTTTATCCGGCTTTTAAAGAAATGCGTCAGTTTGAAATGATGGCCATCTCAAACCGACTGACAGAAGTTGGCATCAAAAAAATAAGGCGTATAGGCCACCAAATGGAATTCGACCAGATACGCGAATACACCAAGGGTGATGATTACAGAACCATCAACTGGAAAGCCACTGCGCGTAAAAGCAACCTGATGGTCAATCAGTACCAGGATGAAAAATCGCAACAAGTTATATCTGTTATTGATCTGGGGCGAACAATGAAAATGCCTTTTGAAGGCATGACCTTGCTCGATTATGCCATTAACTCTTCATTGGTATTATCTAAAATTGCAATGCTTAAGCAAGATAAAGCCGGTTTAATCACCTTCAATAACGAAGTCAGATCTATTGTTCCACCGCAACGCAACAATAAACAAATGCAGGTTATAATGGAATCATTATATAACCAGGCAACACAATTTGAAGAGCAAAGTATGCAGGCGCTTTACACCGCAGTACGACGTAAGGTTCATCAGCGTAGCTTGTTGGTGTTATATACTAATTATGAAAGCTTAAGTGCTGCCAAGCGCCAATTACCAATGCTGCAAAAATTATCTCATGATCATATGGTTGTGGTTGTATTTTTTGAAAACACAGAGTTAAAAAACATTACTAACAGAAAGGCAAGTGATATAGAAGGCATCTACATTAAAACCATTGCTGAGAAGTTTGCCTATGATAAAAAACGTATTGTTCTTGAACTGGAACGCTATGGTATCCATTCAGTATTAACTCCTCCTGAAGATTTAACAGTTGAAACCATTAATAAATACCTTGAACTAAAAGCCAGAGGGTATATTTAATAAAATCCCCACATCTATCAGGTCAATTTTCTCACATATTTTAATGCATCTGATCGCTTAAATTACCCTATCTATTCTCCATTTTGACGAACAGCCGATTATTTAAGATAATTGTTCGAAAAACATTGAGCTAACAGCTCATTTCCCTTACACTTTTGCTAAAAAAAGCACCTAACTTTATACGTGTGATAATCATCCGGTTTGTCCAATTAATGAAAGGTTAACGAAAGGCTAAAATGGCCTTAACCCATTAAACCGGGCATAAGCTAACTTTGCACCTATTACTAACTTTAACGAAGAAGCATAAAATGCGAGTAATTAATTCAACACTTTACGGTTTTCCTGAGAAAATAGAGCTTGATGATGTTGTTGACAGCGAATTAATCTCGTTAATGACAAAAACAAGCATGAATCCCGAAGACTTCTATCTTACGGGATATGAGACAATTAGCTATAAGCGAACACGTGAATTTGCGCTTGAAACAGTCATTTCTTCAGTTATACCATTTGACAAAGATCTTTTGATTATTGCCAATGAGTATGACGATTTACACATTCAGAAGCTTTGTAACTTATATGGTGTTAATAGCACAATTATCAGTTTACCTGAGGCTAATGACGAGTTGGAAGCTGTAATTTCAGCTTTCCAGCAGGAGCACATTTATTCGCATATTTTAATTTCGTGTGATGTAAACCAGCCTGAAAGCAAACTGAAAATCAAAAAACTCGCCAAGGAACTAAGTAAAACATCAATCAAATTGATCGTGCATTGCCGTCGTGGTCCAATGGATCTGAAAGAAGTGTGCGATTTGAACATTGCTTACATGATCAGCAATGGTTTAAGTAGCTTTATTAGCTCGGTAGTTATTGCCCGCCGCAGTCAGTTGGTACAAACAGAAGGCATTTCACGTAACGACAAATTAGATTTATATAATTACTGGCAAAAAACACTATACAGTCGTAAACCCGGCATTAAACCAATGGCAGTATAATAACTGATTGAAGATATTGAAAAAAGTCGCCAACATATGGCGACTTTTTTTATTAAGAGGCTGTTAGCTATTGGTTAAAGCATTCTTATCAGGCAAAATATCTTACCGCTATCTTTTTAATCACTTAACATCCAGTTACCATACATGCTCTATAATTGTCAATGAATAATTAATTGACAATGGGAAAGCATTCAAAATCACAAACACGGAGAGTTGAGGCGGTTGTAATTTCTGACACCCATCTCGGAACATATGGCTGCAAAGCCGATGACATTGTGAACTATCTTCAGAGTATCTCAACACCTATTTTGGTTCTTAATGGCGATATTATTGACATCTGGCAATTCTCAAAATCGTACTTTCCAAAATCTCATATGAAAATAATCCGTCAGGTAATTAAAATGATGGAAAAGGGAACCAATGTAGTTTATCTGGCAGGTAATCATGATGAGCACTTGCGCAGAATGATTGGACTTAAACTAGGTAACCTGAGTATTGAGAATAAACTCGTGTTAGAACTGGATGGTAAGAAAACATGGATTTTCCATGGTGATGTGTTTGATGTATTTATGCATCATTCGAAATGGCTGGCAAAACTAGGTGCGGTCGGATATGGTTTACTTACAATTATTAACCGCTTCACTAACCAATTTCTTTCCACCTTTACTCTTAAAAAAGTCTCTTTGTCTGGCGATGTTAAAAAGGCCATTAAAAAAGGAAAGAATAATATCACTTCTAAATTCGAACGAATTGTATCAGGTCTTGCCATCGAAAAAGGATATGATTATGCCATTTGCGGGCATATTCACTGGCCTGACAAAAAGAATATCAGCAACCATAATGGCTCAATGTGCTATTTAAATAGCGGTGATTGGGTCGAAAACAATACAGCCATTGAATACTATGATGGTGATTGGCATTTATACAAACACACCAATCAACAGTTTGAAGAGCCGGAAACAAGCAAAAATCAAATGTTGGTTGGTGATGATTACCTCCTATCAAATCATAAGGTATTGTTTAAAACCATGGTTAACGACATTATTAACAGCTAAGCCTATTACTATGAAGATTCTCTATGCAATACAAGGGACCGGCAACGGACATATTGCCCGTGCATTTGACGTTATTCCTCAACTGAAACGCCATGGTGAAGTTGATTTATTAGTTAGTGGGATACAGTGTGACATTAAACTGCCATGGAAAGTAAAATATCGTTTTTACGGTTTAAGCTTCATATTTGGTAAAAATGGCGGTGTCGATTTTAAAAAGACTCTTTTAAAATTCAAACCTCAGTGCTTGATTAAAGAAATCTATTCAGTACCGGTGCACAAATATGACCTGGTTATTAACGACTTTGAACCGGTAACTGCCTGGGCATGTAGGTTTCGCAATGTAAAATGCGTTGGTCTTAGTCACCAAAGTGCCGTTTTACACGCAGAAGCGCCAAAGCCAAAACTAAAAGATCCGATGGGTAAAGCCATATTGAAATACTATGCGCCTGTTAGTACAGCACAGGGCTTTCATTTCAAAACCATGGGTTCAATGGTTTCAACTCCTGTTATCAGGGACGATATCCGCTGGTCTGATAAGAAAGACAAGGGACACTATACGGTTTATCTACCATCGTATTCTAATAAAAAAATTATTACAATACTATCACAGTTTCCTAAAATTGAATGGCAGGTATTCTCAAAACATTCAACAAAAGCATATGAAGCAGGTAATGTGAAGATTAATCCAGTTAACAAAGAGAAGTTCACAAAAAGTTTTGTCAGCAGCAAAGGCGTGCTTTGTAATGCCGGATTTGAAACACCTGCTGAAGCATTGTATTTAGGAAAAAAGCTTTGCGTGATTCCAATGAAAGGTCAATACGAGCAACAATGTAATGCCGTCTTTCTTGAGTCGATGGGAGTTACAAGCCTTAGCAGCTTCTCTAAACAAACAGATAAACTACAATCGTGGATAGACACTGAAAAACGTGTACAAGTCAACTATACCGATAATCTTGCAGGTGTAGTAGATGATATGATTCTGAATCATATGCCACAAACATATCCTGAGCTGTCTATGGGCTAAAACCGGCTAATTTGTTATATGGTGACTATATCAAACTAAATTTTTTACTCAGGCATATCAGGATTTACTTCTTTTTACGCAAATCCTGATATGAATAAGTTAATTGAGTCTTTTCATCGGCAAACGGACCTTCATGGCATTCAACCGTCCACTCGTCCAAGTTTATTTCAGGAAAGAAGACTGTTGCCTCATCAAAGCAATGTTCAATATTCGTTAGATATAATTGTTCAGTTTTGGGTAAAAAGACTTTATATATCTCACCACCTCCAATTACAAAAACTTTTTCATCATTTTGACAAAGGTTTAAAGCCTCTTCAACAGAGTTTACTACATCAGCCCCGGGTGCAGAATAATTATCCTGACGTGTAATAACCACATTTCTGCGCTTGGGCAGGGCACCTTTGGGTAAGGCTTCAAAAGTTTTACGGCCCATTAATATCGTGTGCCCGGTTGTTAAAGCCTTGAATCGTTTTAAGTCGGCTGAAATATATGCCAGCTGGTCGTCGCCTTTGCCAATTCCATTATTTTGGTCAATGGCAACAATCATGGATAAAATCATAATACAGGTATTTGATATTTAAACGCGTCTTTTTTTGGGTTATTGGTTTAAAGCCTCTGATACAGTGTATCAACAAGATTAAACAGAAATAGCCCCCTTAATATGCGGGTGTGCGTCGTAATTGACCAATTCAAAATCTTCAAAAACAAAATCATCAATGTTAGTGCGCTCCGGATTGATTTTAAATTGTGGCAATGATTTAGGTTCGCGCGTTAATTGTAGCTTAACTTGCTCTATATGGTTCAAATATATATGTGCATCACCTAAAGTATGCACAAAAGTTCCTGGTTTTAAGCCACAGACCTGCGCAACCATCATAGTTAAAATAGCATATGAAGCAATGTTAAAGGGCACCCCCAGGAATATATCAGCACTTCGCTGATAAAGCTGACAGCTTAGTTTCCCATCAGCTACATAAAACTGAAACAATATATGACATGGGGGCAACTGCATATCATCAATAGCACCAACATTCCATGCACTAACAATATGACGTCGTGAATCAGGATTATTTTTAATGCTCTCAATCACTTGCTTAATTTGGTCAATGTGTTCACCTTTATAATCAGGCCATGATCGCCATTGATAACCGTAAATTGGCCCTAGCTCACCATCCTCTTTGGCCCATTCATTCCAAATACGCACTCCATTATCCTGCAAATACTTTACGTTAGTACTTCCTTTCAGAAACCACAGTAATTCATGAATAATTGATTTTAAATGAAGCTTTTTTGTGGTCAACAGAGGAAATCCCTCACCTAAATCAAAGCGCATTTGATGACCAAAAACACTGATTGTTCCTGTTCCTGTTCTGTCTTCCTTCTTAAATCCTTCATCCAAAACCCTATCAAGGAGGTCTAAGTATTGCTTCATATCTTCATTATTTTGGTGATAATAAGTTGTATAAAAATCTTCTCAGATTTACAACTTGCTATGAAATTAACCAAACTAAAAACAAGCTTGTTCATTCATTAAAATCCGCGTAAAAATAGATAAAATATTACGATTAAACGGAGGTGTCAGCATCTTTAGAAAAACATACTTTACTTTTCAATCTAACTAACCTGGATTGCTACTCTACTTTTCTTTTCCGGGAGTTAACTCCAGGTTGGTTACTATTGGGTAATGATCAGATAGATCAACCTTTAGTCGTTTAAAATTATACGCTTTAAACTGTTTATCATGAAAGATAAAATCGATGCGGAATGAAGGTAGCGGTCCGTTGTAGGTTCCTCCAAATCCCTGCCCCGATTCAACAAATGCATCTTTTAACTGCCCCCGCATTTTACGATAAACATAGGAAACCGGCGTATCGTTAAAGTCACCACATACAATAACCGGATAAGGCGAGTTAGCAATGTATTTACCTATCGTTTCTGCTTGTGCAGCCCTACTTTCAAAGGCTGTGCTCAATTTGCTTGTTATAGCTTTAATCTTTTCGTTCCGCTCTTTCTCATTCCGATAGTTCAGACTGTCGAGGAAGTTTAACTGCTGTCGGCTAAACTTTATTGACTCTAAATGATTGTTAAAGAACCGTATTCGTTTATCAGCCACTTTAACATCAGTATAAATACTAAAATTACTGGTCTCTTCGAACTTAAGACTGTGCTTTTCAACTATTGGATATTTACTGAGAGTAATCAATCCAAAATTACGGCTTCCTCTTTTGCCCGAGCGATACTCAATATGCTTATAACGAAACTGGTTAAGTCGACGAAGAATATAGTTCTCATTATAAAGCTTATTGTTTTTTGCAGTAAAAAACTCCTGAAGGCACAATACATCGGGATTTTCTTTTCTAATTAAGTCGAATATCTTCTCATTTGTATCATCCCCAATCCATTTATAATAATCGAGCATTCGAACATTAAAGCTCATCACTTTCAGCGGCTGGTTAAACTCCTTCTTTTCAAGCTTTGCACCTTTCCATTGAAAAGTATGCTCCCAATGCCCCCAGGTTATGATAATAGCCAATAGTGGAACAAGGCACTGCCAGCGCCGTTTAACTAACCAGAAAGCAAATAAGGCAAAATTGATTATCCAAAGATAAGGAAAGACATATCCCATAAAAGCAAGGACAGAAGTATGTGCAGGGCTGATCAATGCTGTTAATACTGAAAATAACAACGTACCTGCAGCAATCAGGCTTATAATAGTGACTATAGATTTAAAAAACCGTCGTAACAAGATGCTTTATTTACTGGCGTCAAACAATGTTTGTTTCTCTTCCTTACTCAGACTATCGTATCCACTAACTTTTATCTTATCTAAAATTCGATCAACTTCTTTTTGCTTATTGATCTTACGTGCATTAAACTCCATATCGGTCATTGCCCGCTTATGCGTAACTTTCAGTTTCGATTTTGGCTTAAAGATATTGGCCAATCCATCCATCATCCTGTTAAAACCCAAGGTAACATCTTTACCTGAAGAAATTTGTCCACCATAGATAAAGCCAAAAGCAGCACCTCCCAGATGTGTAAAATGACCTCCCGTATTCGATAAAGCTGAAATGCTGATCAGATCAAGAATAAGGGCAACTAAAGCAACATATTTCAATGAAACGGCACCAAAGAATAACAAGTGAATTTTATGGTTAGGCGCATAGCGGGCTATTGCAAATAAGATGGCCATTACTGATCCTGAAGCACCCATTAACAAAACAACGGGGACTTGTGGAATGAGTACAGGAATCAGGTTATAACTTAATAAATAAAAAACTACACCCGAAAATCCACCCAGAAAGTACACTCCAAGCAACTGTCGCGGATTTAAAAACTCTAAAAATATTCTTCCAAACCAATACAGGTACAGCATATTAAACAAGATGTGCAAAAAGTCGTAATGCACAAACATATACGTTAATACGGTCCAGGGCTTAAACAATAATGCTGATAAATCTGCCGAAACACTTAACCATTGTAACAACGGATAATCATTAACACTTGCAGAACCTGACGAAAAACTAAAGAATACCTGTAATAAACGGATAGCAACAAACACCCCAACATTAATATAGATTAACCTTGTTAGTGCACCCCCTTGCCGGTACGATTGTTTTATTTCATCAAGTATTCCCATTTTATCAATATGACAGCTAAAGACTATTGGTCAATAGCAATTTACATTAGTTTCTAATCAAATCAAACCTAACTATCAAGGGAATCTTAAATCCCCTTCTTTTCCCAATATTTTATTAAGATAAAACCAAAAATCATTCCACCCAAATGCGCCCAATGTGCAACATTATCAAAAGAGAAATTGGCAACTCCCATAAACAGTTCGGCTACACCATAAATCATCACAAAATATTTTGCTTTAATAGGAATTGGTGGAAATAATAACATTAGCTCAGTATTTGGGAATAACATACCAAATGCCAGCAAAATTCCAAAAACAGCTCCTGAAGCACCCACCATTGAACCATTCAATACAAAATTGAAATTAGCCATGTCTGGATTTGTAAAATTCTTATACTGCCGCAATGCCGCTGCTCCTTGTTCATAAACAATCGCAATCTGTTCTTCTGTCAATAAGGAAATTGCATTATTATAATCGATATACTTGAATAACAATTGAATTACTGCTGCTCCGACACCCGTTATGACATAATAAACAATAAACTTCTTTGGCCCCCAGTATACTTCAAGAACACGCCCAAACATAAATAATGCAAACATATTAAAGAATAAGTGCATAAAATCGGCATGCATAAACATATATGTTCCAAACTGAGCAGGATGGAAATTTTCAGATGCAGGAAAATATAAACCAAGATAATTTGTTAAATCAACGCCGAATGAGTTACGAAGCACCCATGTTGCCAGTAAAAATAAGGCATTAATTATTAATAGGTTCTTGGTTACAGGCGGTAAACCAGCCAATGGTGATGGACGATAGTTCATCTGTTATATCTTTTAAATTTTGAACATTGACTAACAACATCAATGCCAATTCAATCTTCTCAATAAAATAACGCAAAAGCGCCGGTAATTGTTAACCACACACTCAGTAATTCTGTCAAAATGACAGAATTACCCAAATCGTTTCTGTGTTTCTTCCATGTCCATAATGGAAATAATGGTTTTACCTGATGGTGAAAAGTTCGGTACCTGACATGCAAATAGCTGATCAAATAATTCACTCATTTCCATGGCCGATAAAACTTTTCCGTAAGGAATTGCCGCACGTTGAGCCATAGATGTTGCAATTTGTTCTGTTACTTCTTTCTGCAAATCCACTTCCCCATCTCTAAAATCTGTTAAAATGCCATCTATCAGCTGTGCAGCTGATACATTTTCCAGGCCGGCAGGTGTTGATAACACCCTAAAGGTTTCATCATTCGATTGTTCCAGTTCAAGCCCTAAAGTCATAAGATCGGGTATCAGCTCATTAATCATTCCTACTTCCTGAGGTCCAAAACACAACTCTTCCGGGAATAAGCTCTTTTGCGAGAGCGATGCACCACTTTGCAACGTTCGGATAAATCCCTCAAAAACGATGCGCTCATGGGCCCGCTTTTGATCAATCATCATTAATCCTGATTTAACCGATGTAAGAATATAGCGATTTTTAAGTTGAAAAAAACGGCTGCTTCCTGCTGACTCATCTCCATTACCTGATGATAAGATAGTTTGCTGAACAGGCTCTTGTTGTTCTTCAAAAGGAGCTTCCTCCCTATCCATTTCACTATTAGCTAACGCGGAAAAGTCTGGTAATTCATCACCATTGTTTTCAGCATATAAATTTTCCCAACCTTTGGCTGATGCTTTTGATTGAAAGGTTTGTGTATTTGCACCCCCATTAATATCATAATTTGTTACGGAATGCTGCGCTTCCTGCTCAAAGGGGTTATAAAATGGATTAACCTCAACTGTAGGTTCCACCAATTCGCCTCCGTTAGCTGATACCGGAATATGAACCTGATCAGTTGTATCAAAATCAATAGAAGGCATCATGTTAAATTTGCCAAGGCTTTCGCGAATAGCAGCATTTAAAATTTGCCAAATGGCTCGCTCATCTTCAAACTTAATTTCCGTTTTTGTAGGATGAATATTGACATCGACGATTTGCGGATCAACCTCGAGGAAAATGAAATAAGCAGGAATGGTCTCGGGCTGTAAAATATTGTCATAAGCATCCATTACAGCTTTATGCAGATATGGATGTCGCATGTAGCGGTTGTTGACAAAAAAGAACTGATCACCCATTGTCTTTTTAGCAGACTCAGGCTTGCCAATAAAACCTGTAATCTTCACCATAACCGTATCTGTATCAATAGGAATAAGGTTATTCCCCATTTGCTTGCCATTCATATTAACCACACGTTGCTTAATATTACCACTTGGCAAGGTAAACATTGGCACATCATTATGACTTAACGACAGTGCCACATGAGGGTTTGCTAAAGCAACTCTTTGAAACTCATTAATAATGTGACGCAATTCGGTAGATGTCTTTTTCAGAAAACGTCTGCGCGCAGGTACATTGTAAAAGAGATTTTTAATACAAAACTGGCTACCTACCGGGCATTGAACCGGCTCTTGCGACTCAACTTGAGAAGCTGCAATATTGATTTGCACTCCTAAATCATCCTCTTGACGACGTGTTTTCAATTCAACCTGAGCAATCGCAGCTATAGAGGCCAATGCTTCACCACGAAAACCCATGGTTCGCAAGGCAAATAAATCACCTGCTTCACGTATTTTGGATGTGGCGTGTCTTTCAAAAGCCATTCGGGCATCGGTTTCAGCCATTCCACAACCGTTATCGATCACTTGAATTAAGCTTTTGCCAGCCTCTTTCGTTATAACTTGTATATTGGTTGCTCCTGCATCAATGGCATTCTCCATCAATTCTTTAATAACTGATGCAGGTCGTTGTATTACCTCTCCGGCAGCAATTTGGTTAGCTACCGAATCTGGTAACAACTGTATTACATTCGACATGTTTTAAAACTCTCCTTTACTTCTTCAATTAATAAAAACAGGTTGTTTTAACTTACTCTGCAAAAAACGATTCCATCCAAACAATACCTTCCTGAATAAGATAGAAACCCAAAATCATTAGAGCAATTAAAATAATTACCAAACGAAGGTTCGATTTTTTCTTCTCACTTCTCGAAACTTCATAGTGCGATTTCATACGGCGACGCATTCCTCCCCGTATACGATCGGCATACCCCTCTTCCTTCTCTTCCTCACTCAGTAAACCCAGCTCCTCTTTTATTCGGCGCTCACGGGCCTCACGTTTCTCCTTTTGCTCATCGTAATAAATCGGATCGTGTTGAAAAACACGATGACGCGCTACTTTTGAAAATGTAAATTTCATCTTTCTCTGGTTTTAATATCAGAATGATCAGACAGTTAAGCCGGCTATTAAATACCTAAAACTCTTTGCTCATCCTGACTTTGTGATACAAACTATTTACATCCGCACCTATGCAAAGATAACAAGTAATAGCTAATTATATAAAAACCAACGGGGGCACACTGCAAATAAATCATATAAACCATTAATATATAGTTTAAAACGATTTACCAACAGTACATGTGAAGAATATTTTAATAAGCTGTTGATATTGTGAATAACTTCTCCTAATAAACTTAAATCACTGATTGACAGCCTGCAATTTATTATCCTAAATGTTGACCGCAATATTTACAATAGGCGGCTTCAGTATCATGTCCCTCTTCCAAACACGACGGACAAACTCTTGTGTTAATCGGTTTACGGCTTTCTTTTACCAGTTCGCTGGTAACTATTCCGGTTGGAACCGCCAGAATAGCATACCCGGTTATCATTATGAATCCGGCAATAAACTTTCCTAAAACAGTTACCGGTGCAATATCACCATATCCAACAGTAGTTAGGGTTACAATGGCCCAGTAAAGGCTTTGTGGAATACTTCTAAAACCTTCATTATATGGATTTTCAACAATATGCATAACTGTACCCAAAATGGTGACAAGAATGAGCACCACAAACAGGAATACACCAATTTTACTACGCGAAGTAACTAATGCCGACCACAGTACACTCGCCTCTTTAACATAGCGGGTTAGCTTTAACACCCTGAATATACGCACTAGCCTTAAAGCCCTTACAACAATCAGCATTTGAGTCCCACCAACCAAAAGCCCCAGGTATGTTGGAAGAATGGCTAATAAATCGATTATCCCAAAGAATGAAAATATATATTTACGCGGTTTTTCAACTATCCAGATCCTTAGAAAATACTCAAAAGTAAAAATGAGTGTCACAGTCCATTCTGCAATAACAAACCAGCCTTTATGGTCAGGTAAGATTGTTTCATCACTCTCGACTATTACAACCACAATACTAAACAGAATTAGTAAAATCAGGAATATGTCGAATCGTTTGCCAAGTTTTGTATCGGCTTCAAATATTATTTCGTGTAATTGACGTTTTAGAGGTTTCATAGGTTATATTGTAGAACGCATCTCAAAGATAACAAGCCTTGGTGCTAAAAAAAATTTTAAGTTTAGAAAAGCCATTGTACTTTTACACCATAATTTATGCAGATGACACAAGAAGATATCATAAACGAATTTAAGGAAGCGCAGGAGGTTTTGAATCGATTTATTTCTGATGAAAATAACTGGGATAAAATGATATCAGCCGGCGATTTAATGGTTGAAGCTATTAACAATGGCGGTAAAGTACTATCATGTGGAAACGGCGGTTCGATGAGTGATGCCATGCATTTTGCAGAAGAACTGACCGGTCGTTTTCGAGATAACAGACCTGGTCTGGTCGCTGTTGCCATTTCTGATCCAACTCATATTACCTGTGTGGGTAACGATTATGGTTTTGATTATATCTTCTCGCGTTACGTTGAAGCTGTGGGCAAAAATGGCGATGTTCTTTTAGCCATAAGCACAAGTGGTAATTCAAAAAATATTATCAATGCAGCATTGGCAGCAAAAGAAAGAGGCATAAAAGTGGTGGCTTTAACCGGCAAGTCGGGTGGTAAACTGGCCAATTTGGCTGATGTTGAATTACGTGCCCCTCATAATGGTTATTCTGATCGCATTCAAGAGATTCATATTAAAATTATTCATATTCTTATTCAGTATATTGAATCGAAAGTACTTGTGAAATAATTGATTCAGCAAAAAAACAATTGATCTGAGGGCCTGTTTAAATACAGGCCTTTTATTTTTATAAATAATGCTATACGGGGAAAAGAAGGCATTATAGATCAGATGCAAATTCCATGTTAAGGCGTAATGTGTAGTAATACCAATATTACATTAACGTTATTCTCTTTTTCTTTTAAGCTTATACTTCTTTAAAAATTATCGCCTTAGTTAAGACCACGATTCTCCTTTTAGCCTTGAATTAATCAGAATTTTCCAATCGCAAAAGTGTATATTCATCCTGCATATTCAATCAAATATACTTCATAATTCATTCGATATTTATTCAATTATCATCGAACAAACATCGAAGGAACTTCGAAGGAACATCGAAGGAACTTTGAAGGAACTTCGAAGAAGCATCAGATTTTTTTGAGACAGGTCATTATTATTAGACAATGACATTTTTAGTTGAAAGTTGGAGCATCAACACAGCAGAACACTGTGGTTTTAGACATGCAGAAGCGTTATTAAACTAATAAAAACTTCAATAACCGATTATTTATATTTTAACAAAATTAAAATACGCCATAAAAAAACTGTCCCAAATTTCTTTGGGACAGCCTGTAATGATTATTAATCTTCGTTTTGCTCTTTTTCGAAAGCTTTCATTAAATCAACCTGGATTTCAGGTGGCACCTTATCGTATTGCGAGAATGACATGGTATAGAACGCACGTCCTCCGGTAATACTGCTCAATGAGGTAGAATACTTATTCATCTCGTTTAACGGCACTTTGGCTTTAATAACCTCAAAACCTTTCTCACTTGACATACCTTCAATCATTGCACGACGACCTTGTAAATCACTCATTACATCACCCATACGATCGCTTGGCACCTTAACCTCAACATCATATACAGGTTCAAGAATTTTAGGTCCTGCATTTTTAAATGCCTCACTAAACGCGTTACGTCCGGCAAGTTTAAACGAAATTTCGTTAGAGTCAACCTGGTGCATCTTACCATCATAAACCCATACACGAATATCGCGCGCATAAGAGCCGGTCAATGGCCCTTCTTCCATTTTTTCCATAATACCTTTAAGGATAGCTGGCATAAAGCGTGCATCAATAGCACCACCTACAATACAATTATTATAAACCAGTTTACCACCCCAAGGTAATTTATGCTCCTCTGTTCCTTTAACGTTTAACTTAATTTCCTGACCTTCAATTTTCATTGAGCCCGGCGTTGGCATATCTTCATAAAATGGTTCAATTATCATATGTACTTCACCAAACTGACCAGAACCACCTGATTGTTTTTTATGACGATAATCTGCACGAGCTACTTTAGTAATTGTTTCACGATAAGGGATACGTGGTGCCAGGAATTCAATTTCAATTTTATCGTTATTTTCAATTCTCCATTTCATTGTATTCAAATGGAACTCTCCCATTCCAAATACAATAATCTGTTTTAATTCTTTAGAGTACTCTACACTTAAAGTTGGATCTTCCTCGTGGATACGTTGTAATACTTCTCCTAATTTTTCTTCATCGCTCTCGTTAATAGCTTTAATGGCTGCACGATACTTTGGATTAGGATAAGTAATGGCATCAAACAGGAATTCTGTTCCTTTCGAATTAAGTGTATGATTTGTATGTGTTTCTTTAAGCTTTACGGTTGCGCCAATATCTCCGGCAACTAATTTTTCTACCTTATGCCTGTTACTACCTGCCACACAATACAACTGTGCAATTCTTTCTTTGGCATCACGGTTGGCATTTATTAAATCCATGCCTTCTTCAACCGCACCTGACATAACTTTAAAGTAAGATACTTCTCCAAGGTGAGGTTCAATACTGGTTTTGAAAATAAAAAGAGAGGTAGGTCCGTTAACATCGTATGGCACCTCTGTTCCTTCTTTTGTTACAGGAACTGGCATTTCAGATACATTAGGCACAACATTACCCAGGAATTCCATTAATCGACGACCACCCATATCTTTTTTGGCCGATACACAGAAAACAGGAAACATATCACGTGCAATTAATCCCTGACGGATTCCCTGACGCATTTGATCTTCGTTCAGCGTTCCTTCTTCGAAGTATAATTCCATCAAAGACTCATCATTCTCAGCCGCTGCCTCTACTAGT
The DNA here is from genome assembly GCA_022361295.1 of Bacteroidales bacterium. Taxonomy (GTDB): domain Bacteria; phylum Bacteroidota; class Bacteroidia; order Bacteroidales; family Marinilabiliaceae; genus Carboxylicivirga. The sequence goes on along the minus strand of JAKSBD010000327.1, from coordinate 9,316 downwards.
ATATTGTGGAGTTCATCAGCTTTCTCTTTCTGATCGGCAGGAATATCAAGAATTTGCGGTTCACCTCCTTCAGCACCCCATTGATACATCTTCATTTTAAGCACGTCTACAACGGCATTGAAATCAGGTCCTATATTAACAGGGTATTGAACAACCACTACCTTATTACCAAAATGTTCCTTTGAGCTTTCGATGGTTTGATCATAATTGGCCTTTTCGTGATCCAATTGGTTAACCACTAAAATTACAGGTTTTTGGTGTTGCTCAGTATATCTGAACAGATTTTCAGTACCAACTTCAACACCTTGAGTGGCATTTAATAGCATTAAAGCAGTATCTGTTACATTTAATGACGTGATAGCACCGCCAATAAAATCATCAGATCCAGGACAGTCAATAATATTGAACTTACGTCCTAAATACTCAGTAAATAACACCGATGAAAAAACCGAGTAACCATATTCATGCTCCACTCGGTTATAATCAGAAACAGTATTCTTACTCTCAACGTCTCCACGACGTTTAATGACCCCGCCTTCGAACAACATTGCTTCAGCGAGGGTGGTTTTACCAGAGCCGCTACCACCGAGCAGCGCCAGATTTTTTATTTGATCAGCTTGGTAAACTTTCATAAAGCTTAATTTAAGAGTTTGTAATTATTTTAGGTAAATTTATGGGTACCTGTAAAATTAGTAATATTTAGATAACATACAAGTTAATTACAGCCAAAGAACAGGCGGCCATTCTCTTTTTTATTCACCTTCGACTTAAGCACTTTTCGGATGTTATTATCCTTTATTTAGTCCAATATAACTGCTAAGTTGAATTTGATTGTTAATATCCGTAATTTGACTCTTCATATTATAATTCTTGCACAATGGTATTAAAAGGAGAAGCTCAAAAACTAAAAATGATCATTGGAGAAGAAGACAGGGTATATCAGCGTCCGCTGTTTGAAGCTATAGTATTTGCAGCCAAGAAGTATAAAATGGCAGGAATTACAGTTATAAAAGGCACAATATCTTATGGAGCCGACAGTATACTTAACAACACAAAAGTTTTTTCATTATCCTCTGAACGACCTGTTGTTATCGAACTAATAGACAGAGCAGAGCGCATTAACAGCTTTGCCGAAATTGCTGCTAAGCTTCTTGAGAAAGCCAATTGCGGTGGCCTTATCTTTGCCGAAGAAGTTCATGTTTTTGTATACAAAGGCAGTAAAAAAATAACCACCAATTAAACTGAAATACATTTTGATATTATATTTGGCAAGCATATTTCAATAACTATGGTTAAAAAGTATAATACAATTGCAATAGCACTTTTATGTGCCATTCATGTTTCAATGGCCCAAAAACTGCCTTCAAAACGCCCTAAGCTTGTTGTAATCATTTTAATTGATCAATTAAGCACCAACCAAATTGTTGCCTTTAGAGACCAATTTTCCGACAATGGTTTTAATCGTTTAATATATGGCGGAGCGTTTTATCGTAATGCGTCATATCCTGCCGGCTCTGCTTATTACGGTTCAAACCTCACCTCTCTTGTAACAGGCAGTTATCCGTCAACCCATGGTATTGTTTCTGACTGGTGGTATGACAGAGTAAGAAGCAAGGAAGTGCATGCACTCTATGGTGACCTTTTAGTAAATAATGAGACAGAAAAGTACCCGACGGCCGACAGAGTACTCAGCTCATCATTTACAGACGAGCTTAAATGGACCAATAATGGCCGGTCCAAAGTTTCTGCCATTGGCCGCAATGAGCAACACACTGTTTGGTGTGGAGGACATACACCTGATGAGATATATAAACTTGATGAAAATACGGGTCAGTTCGCACTTGTAAAGCCAGGTGACTCTGAAGATGCCATATCTGATTGGGTAAATAAATTTAATAAAAAGGATTTTCTTGAAACCTATAGTTCGCGTGGCTGGGGACCATTAAACGATTTAAGCCAATACTACCAAATGAAATTTTTCAGCGAACAACGAGAAGCAACAACCGACTTTATGTATTCTCTTGAACTTCAGGAGAGCGCCGGTGCGTACATACCTGTCATCCACTCTCCATTTGGTAATAAAATCATCCGTGATTTTGCCATGTCCAAAATAATTCATGATGAATATGGTAAAGATGACGAACCTGATGTACTTACAATCAACTTTTCAACAAGAGCTGTGCATGGGGGTACCCATAATGCCTATAATGCCGAAACTGAAGATATGATTTTAAGACTAGACCTTGAAATAGCCGATTTATTAAAAACAATAGATAAAGAAGTGGGTCTTGAAAATACACTAGTGGCACTAACCTCTGTTTCGGCCCCTGATCGTCCTGTTGAGGAAAATACTAAACATGGCATTCCTACAGGCGTATTCAGTGGTCAGAAAGCTTCCTCTCTTGTCAATTTATTTCTAATGGCAAAATATGGTCAGGGCAAATGGATTATGGCCTATCACGATGGTCATATGTACCTAAATCATGAATTAATAAATGAAAGAGGTGTCGATCTGGTAAAAATAAAAGAAGAAGCAGCCAGCTTTATTAGTGATATGGAAGGTGTGGCTTTTGCCATGCCAGTAACAGAACTAAAGATAACAGCCTCCAACCTGGCTGCTGTGAGAAGTCTTCAATTGAATTACCATCCTCACCGCTCTGGCGATATTGTAGTTAAAATCAGTCCCGGCTGGACAGAAGAACTGGACGACGGACGAAAAATAACACGAGATTGGAGTTCAAGCCAATTGCCCTTAATTTTTTATGGCTGGAAGGTGAACCCTAAAAATGTATACCAGAATGTCTCAATGATTCATTTTGCTCCCACTATTTCATCATTTCTGGAAATTCCTTTTCCGAACGGATGTGAAGGTGAACCATTACATGACTTAATTTACTAAGCCATTACTGGTTAAATGATATAACAGCATTGTTAAAGTCGGCTAATAAAGATATATCCTGTTCAAGCACATTGCCAACAACAACTATATCAGCGCCGGCTTTACAGGCTTTACCCACAGCTTCAACACTTCTTATACCACCACCAATCATCAAAGGAATATCCAAAGAAGATTTAACGGCCTGAATCATTTCTTCCGAAACAGGATTCTTAGCCCCGCTTCCTGCATCCATATAGATTAGTTTCATACCAAGGTATTGCCCAGCCAGAGCGGTTGCTACAGCAATATCAAATTTATCAGAAGGAACAGGAATGGTTTGACTGATGTACTGAACAGAAGTACTGGAGCCGCCATCAACTAAAATATACCCGGTTGAAATGGGCTCTATATTATTTGCTTTAATTTGAGGCGCCGCTGTAACATGGTGACTAATAAGGTATTCCGGGTTACGCCCGGAAATTAACGACAAAAACAAAACTGCATCTACATCATTGCATAGCTGTATCGATGAGCCGGGATACAGTACCACTGGCATATCAACAACCGATTTTAATTCTTTCACAAATTCAGATGTATCAACACTAATAAGACTACCACCTACAAGCAGCAAATCGGGTGTTGCCTGTTTAAAAATTGATTTTAACTGCTCAAGTTTATCCAAATCAAACTTATCCGGATCAATTAAAAAAGCAAGTTGTTTCTTTTTATTCTTATATCGTGAAATAATCTGATTATATATCATTTCGGCTTTTTTTAACAGTAAACCAGTGTGAAATCATCATTGATTAAATATTTCAATGTGAGATGCTGCGTTACCCCTTTTTTAATAAACTCACTATGTAACAACCCCTCACCTCGCAATTCAAAAGAACTTATTACAAACTGATCTTTAAAGACTACTCCAAATACATCGTAGTGCTTGTACATGGCTTCTTTTGCACACCACAATATCGTATAATATTGTGTTTTCACGGCATCATCAATATAATCCCACTCAGAGTCATGTACAAACCTATCGGCTACCTTCTCTACGCGACCTGAGCAAATTTCAATATCAAGCGCCGTTGGATTATCTGAAAGGCTCACTGCTGCATAATTGGTTGTATGACTTATGCTAATATAGTAATTATGCCCTTCCAATCGAGGTTTCCCATTACTACCATACACTATATTCGGATAACTACCTAACATCTGCTGAAGAAGCAATCGTACTGCCAGCCATTCCTTTTTTCGCCGGTCAAGCTTAAATGTATTTAATCGTTTTTGATCCGATTCAGAGATATTAAGCGCAGATAGCAATTCATCAATGCTCTCTTCAATTTTCCAGATTCCAACTTTATGCTGTTCTGATTCTTTTAATAATTTATGCAGTGGCATATTATTTATTTCCAACGAAGTGACTCCATCAATCTAATCACATCCTGATGAACAAAGTTGATAACAGGTGCTAAACTATCCTGATTAGGAATAGCATTGAAATACAACGACCCACGAATGAAGTGTTCTAAACTGTCAGTAGCAAAGAATTGCATTGGAGAAGCCGCATCTCCTTTTATTTCGTATAATACACCAGTAACCCTGCTGTTTTCATCGTAAAACATCCTCTCGTTTATGGCATCCGCTTTAATTGTGTGCTTATAAGCAAGCTTTCTGCTATCTTCCATTAGTTGATTGAAATTACCATCAACTTTTTTATAGCTAATATGAATCTGACCGTTTAATTCCTTAAAGTAAATATTGATCCAGTATTTTTCAGCATTGACACTTGTATCCGGAACAACGGTTGCATATTTCGGATAATCAAACTTGTAAGGATATAACCCTTCGAAACCTACATATTCCTTTTCAGGGAAATTGATACGGTAATACCCCCGAGCTTTTGGAGTATGGTGTTGTTTACACGACTCGAAACCCAACAGTACTAATGTCAATAATCCCAAACCTATTAATCGCTTTATCATACCCTACTTCTTAAATTCGAACTTCACCTTTTTAATACGCCTGTTATCGGCTGCAACAATAGTAAATTGACATTTACCATATTCTACAACATCATTCTTTTGTGGTATCTGCCCCTCTAATTCCAATATTAAACCTGCCAGTGTCTCAGCTTCACCACGCACATCATTGAACATTTCCTCGTCGGTATCAGTGATTTTATGAAAGTCGTTTAAAAGAATTTTAGCTTCAAACACAATTGTTCCATCGGGCATTTTTGAATAAAACTCTTCTTCCTCATCAAGTTCATCACTTATATCGCCAACAATCTCTTCTAAAACATCCTCCAGCGTAACAATACCCATTGTACCTCCATATTCATCCACCACAATAGCCATGTGTATTTTTTCTGTCTGAAACTCTTCCAACAAATCATTAATCATCTTCGTTTCAGGCACATAATAAGCTTTTCTGATTAAAGATTGCCACTCAAATTCAGTATCTTCATCCAAATGCGCCAAAAGATCCTTCACATATAATATACCTTTCACGTTATCAGGAGTTTCTTCAAACACCGGAATACGCGAAAAACCGGAGTCAATAATTACCTGAAGTACCTTATTGTAGTTGCTTTTAATCTCAACATCAATAACGTCAACACGGGCAGTCATAATTTCTGAAACGTCAATATTGCCAAACTTTACGATCCCCTCGAGAATATCTTTCTCTTCTGATATGTCGCTCCCAGTCAATTCCAAAGCGTGCGATATATCATCCATCGATAAGTTCCTTACCTTTTTAGCAATGCGCCGGTTAACAACATTAGTTGATTTAGTTAAGATTAAACTCAGAGGCTTAAGTACCTTAGTAAATACCAGAAGTGGATAGGCCATAAAGCCGGCAAATTTGCGAGGCGATTGCGAGGCATACACCTTTGGCAAAATCTCACCAAAAAACAGGATAATACCTGTAATGAAAAAGATTTCAAATATAGATTTAATCGCATTTTCTCCTCCAAAATCAACAATAGCCGCTGTAATAAAAGAGGTCAATATTACAATAGCAACATTAACGAAGTTATTGCTAATCAATATAGTAGCCAATAACAACTCTTTGTCTTCCAGATGTTTTAAAACCAGTCGGTTACGCTTATTGTCTTTATCCTTCAGACTTTGTATATCTTTAGGTTCAAGAGAAAAATAAGCTACCTCAGAACCCGAGATTAGAGCCGACAACAGCAATAGACACACATTTATTAAGATGGCTATAAATGTGCCAGATGTAAAAGGTAAGAAATCCACACCTTGCCAAACGGAAGAAAATAAAGAGCTAATACTATCAGTTTCCAAGTAAGTACGTTTAGTTTAAACCATTAAAACGGCAGATCATCAGATTCATCATTGCCTAAGAATGTATCTTCCTGAGCAGGGTTGTTCATTGGGGTATTTTGAGCAGGCTGCTGTTGAGGAGCTGTCATCCCTCCCGACGAATCCGAAGTTGCAGGATTGTCAGATCTGCGTCCTAATAATTGCAGGTTATCAGCATATACTTCAGTAACATATCTCTTATTACCATCTTTATCATCATATGAACGAGTTCTGATTTTACCTTCAATAAAGAGTTGCGTTCCTTTCTTTACGTAGTTTTCTACTACTTTTGCCAAACCACGCCAGGCCACAATATTATGCCATTCGGTCCTGTCCGGTACTGTTTGTCCATCACGTGATGTATATCCGCGTTCAGTTGTTGCTATTGAAAAATTAGCAACCGCTACATCATTATCCAAATATCTTACTTCAGGATCTTTACCAACATTACCAACTAAAATTACTTTATTCACCGACATGGTTATTATATTTAATATTTGACAAATTTAAAATTACAAAACTTTAAAATTAAAACAAATGTAGTTTAATCAACCTGAACCTTCATTTTTTCACGCAAAAAATTAGCTACCAATTGAGAAAACGGATATTCATTTAAATCACCTGTTTCAGCTGCAACCAGAGTCTGGTCAAAACCATTAACTACCGATTTATCACATAAATAAAATGATGCATTAATTATTTGATGGCTTAAAACATGTTTTTGCTGATTAATCAAAGTAATATTACCCTTATATTTCTCAAGAAAACCTTTTGGCAATTCATCCTTTACTGATTCAATCAATGGCAGTTGATAAAGATTCTTCCATATATCATTACCTAAACGTTTTTCTAAATAGACTTTAGTTCCATCCTGGATAAGAAAATAATGAAAATAACGTGATCGCTGTTTAACTTTTTTGGCTTTAACAGGATATGATTGAGTCTCATTATTATTAAATGCATGACACTCCTCAGCAAAAACACAGATATCACACGCCGGAACTGCAGGTCTGCACACCAAAGCGCCAAATTCCATCATTGCCTGATTATGATCTCCAGGATTGTTTCTATCCAGCAAATCGTCTGCCATTATCCCAAATTCCTTCTTCCCTTCAGTTGAATCAATAGGCGTACAAATGCCTTTTAAACGTGATATAAACCGAAAAACATTACCATCCACAACGGCCTTCGGTTCATTGAAACATATTGAACTAATGGCGGCGGCAGTATAAGGCCCAACTCCTTTTAATTTTAAAATGTCAACATAAGTATCAGGAAAAATACCTTGATATTCTGAAACAACAGTTTTGGCAGCAACATGTAAATTTCGGGCTCTTGAATAATACCCAAGCCCCTGCCAAAGCTTCAATACCTGCTGCTCAGTTGCCCTGGCCAAATGCTCTACCGTTGGAAAATTCTCCACAAACTTCAGATAATAGTCTTCACCCTGAATGACTTGTGTTTGTTGCATTATTATTTCTGACAACCAGATTTTATAAGGATCATTTGTTGCCCTCCAGGGAAGCATTCGTTTATTGTTATTATACCAGTCATGCAATTTTATGGCGAAATCAGTCATTATTAAAATTTTATGCAAAAATAAACCATTTGTTTTTTTTTATTGAGATTTCATTTATCTTTGCAATCTGATTTTTAGAAAAAGACTGTAAATAATTGATAATTAAATAATTTTAAGAAAAAATGACAAAGGCTGATATCGTAAACGAAATTTCAAAAAATACTGGAATTGAAAAAGTTACAGTTCAGAAGACTGTTGAGGCTTTTATGGATACTATCAAAGGTTCTTTGGTTAAAGGTAAGAATGTGTATTTAAGAGGTTTTGGTTCTTTTGTAGTTAAAGAACGTGCAGAAAAAACTGCTCGTAACATCTCTAAAAACACAACTATCATTATTCCTGCTCACTACATTCCTTCGTTCAAGCCTTCTAAGAGCTTTGTAACAAAAGTAAAGAATAACGTAAAATAATTATAACCATTTAAAAACGTTGAGCCATGCCAAGTGGAAAAAAGAGGAAAAGACATAAGATGGCTACGCACAAGCGTAAGAAAAGATTAAGAAAAAATCGTCATAAGAAGAAGAAGTAATCTTCTTTAGGTCTTAAAAAAATTTACAAACAGAAAGTACTATACTTTCTGTTTGTTGTTTGTATTTATATACAACGATCTTTGAAATAAAATTGCGATCATATAGTGAATGCAGAACTGTTTGTAGATGTCACTCCTGATAATCTTTCATTAGCATTAATGGAAGATAAGCGATTAGTTGAACTCCGAAAGGAGACCAGTAATGTTCAGTTTGCTGTTGGCGATATTTATCTCGGAAGAGTTAAGAAAATTATGCCTGGATTAAATGCAGCATTTATTGATGTAGGGTACGAGAAAGATGCTTTTTTACATTATCTAGATCTTGGACCACAATTTCGTTCACTACAAAAATTTCTGAATATTGCACAAGCTAAGAAAGGAGTTGTGTCATTGCACAAGCTTAAACCGGAACCCGACATTAATAAAAACGGGACAATTCCGGAAGTTCTTACAGCAGGTCAACATGTATTGGTTCAGGTAGCTAAAGAACCAATTTCTACAAAAGGCCCCCGATTAACATCAGAACTTTCAATAGCAGGACGAAACATCGTTCTACTGCCATTCTCAGATAAAGTATCTGTTAGTCAAAAGCTTTCTTCCGGTGAAGAAAGAGCTAGACTTAAACGACTTTTAACGAGTATCAAACCTAAAAATTACGGTGTAATAATCAGGACCGTAGCCGAAGGCAAACAAGCAGCCGAATTAGACAAGGAGTTACGAATGCTTGTTAAACGCTGGGAAGAGCACACATCAAGAATTAAAGATGTAAAAGCTCCAGGTTTAGTAATGGGCGAAATAGGACGAACAACTGCTTTATTAAGAGACATACTAAATCCAACATTCAACTCAATTTATGTGAATGACGAAGATGTATGTAAGGAGATTAAAGAGTACGTGGGATTAATTGCCCCCGACCGACAAAAGATTGTAAAACACTACAAAGGTGCAGCCGGTATTTTTGACCAGTTTATGGTAAACCGTCAAATTAAAGCTTTGTTTGGTAAAAC
>JAKSBD010000577.1 GCA_022361295.1 Bacteroidales bacterium | reverse complement strand
GTTTGTGTTTTAAAGTCCCAGAAAATACCTTCAGATAATCCACCTTTAGTAGTTGCCATGTCACCGCTTAGTTTGTAGGCGATATAATCGCCCGGCAGCATGATTTTATGAATTCTGGCAAAGGTTTCCGGCTCATTTTCTTTGACCCACTTTAATTTTGAAGCAGTGAAATTACCCGGCGAATTCAGCATGTGTGATAAGCAATGCTCTTCGCCAATTTCATCAAAGGCTTTGTTTCCATATTCAATAGCCCGGCTGTCGCACCAGATGATAGCAGGACGCAACACATCTCCGTTTTCATCAACTGTTACAAGTCCGTGCATCTGGTAGGAAATGCCGATTGATTTGATAGCTGATTTATCAATGTCAGAAGCTGCTAATACATCTTTTAAAGCCAACTTCAGGTTGTTCCACCAATCTGAAGGGTTTTGTTCTGCCCATCCGGCTTGTGGGCTTAATATGGCCATTTCTTCTTTGGGATAAAAGGCTGAGTTAACAGCCTTTCCTGTTGTCACATCAAGCAAAGCAACTTTTACTGATGAACTTCCTATGTCGAATCCTAATGAATACATATTTATTGTCTTTGCGTACTGTTCTGTACTGGTATGGTGCAAATCTATAAAAAAAAGAATCACTACTATAATGATTCTCTAAAAAATATTTTTGTAGGAACGCAAAAATCCATTTCCAAATCGCTGGAAGCGAAGGCTGCAGCCTTTTGTCCCATTAATTTAAAATCGGTAGAAATAACAGAAATACCTTTGTAGATAAATTTTTTCATAGGCGTTTCGTTATATGACAATATGCCAACATCAATACCTGGTTCCAGTTTGCGCTCTTTGCATTGTTCCAGTATATGACCTAGCATACGGTCACTGACGCTAAAGTACATATCGCCGGCACGTACACTTAAATCCTCTTCATTGGTCAGTCTCATATACTCATAGCCATTCTCTTTGCAGTACTGTTCAAAGCAGTTGACAGTAACAATCGGATGGTACGTAAAAGTTGGGTAGACCATTATTAGGCGCTTGTATTTTCTGAGCAGATGGTCTGCTTCCTGTAAGGCATTTAATACCGGCGTGTCAAAGTCCTGGTATAACTTATTTTTTATGTTGTTGATGTTTGTATTCCAGTCTATTATTAATGTTTTTTCAGGCGGTAGGCTACTAACAATTTCAGCCACTTCCTCATGGTCGAAAGGCATGATTATATATTTACTGTAACGACCACGACTATCGGTTATCAGCTTCTTAAACAGCTCAATATTATAGTGGTGGAAGTGGACATCAGCAATGGTATCTTTATTCAGATTCTTTACGAACTGGCCGTATAATACTTCCTTATAGGCTTTAAATGTATCAAGGAATAAGAGAACTTTACGGCTCTTTTTTGCAACGAAATAGCCTTTGTTAGGTACCGATTCTATTACGCCTTGTTCTTTTAGTATACCATAGGCTTTAAATACTGTATCGCGCGATAATTTGTAGGTCTGGCATATCACATTAACAGAAGGAAGCTGATCGCCTTCGTGCAGTTTATTTTCTGCCAGTGCATTAACAACTGTATCAACCAGCTGTTGAAATTTTGGAATTTCACTTTGGGAATTGATATTAAATTTAATCATCATACCAGTTTTTTATAAGTGTTCTGTTCTGGTAGGTGCAAATATAGGTTTTATTCTTGATTAATGTCCTGAAAAATTGTTTTTCTCCGGAGTATTGGATTGATATGCACCATCAGCATTTGAGTTTTTAGTAAAATAGTCAGCGTTTGGATTAATTAAATGCACTGTTTTATAAAAAATAAAGTGCGTTCCGCTAAAACTATTGAGTGATTAAGTGAAACTGTCAGTTTCTTTTTTGTTTATTTCACGTAAGGCCGGTTTAAACTGTTATCGGTGGTTATTCTTTTTGAACATATTGCCCCCTTAAATCCTGAATAGCATTAAATCATTCTTTAAGGTATTTTGTATCTTGCTTTTGTCATTCTTACTTTTTTAAACACAATGAAGCATCACAAACTACTCTTATTATTTTTGGCTGGCTTACTGGCCGGTTGTACATCAAAGTCAAAAGATACCAACATGTCATTGAAAGCATTTCAGTATGAATTCCAGAACCCTGGTTTACCTGTTGATGAACGGGTGGCATCACTCATTGGGGAATTAACATTGGAAGAAAAAATAGGTCTGATGGAAAATACGGCACAGCCTGTTGAGCGGTTAGGGATTCCCCGGTATAATTGGTGGAACGAAGGACTTCATGGAGTGGCTCGTTCAGCACCAGCTACTGTTTTTCCGCAAGCTGTTGGTATGGCGGCCACATTTAACCCTGATTTGGTTGAGCAGGCTGCAACAGCTATTTCAGATGAGGGGCGGGCACTTTATCATGCAGCAATTGAAAAGGATATACATAAATGGTACCTGGGGTTGACTTATTGGTCGCCTAACGTAAATATTTTCCGCGATCCGCGTTGGGGGAGAGGGCACGAAACCTATGGTGAAGATCCTTATTTGTCCGGAAGGATAGGTGCTTCTTTTGTCAGGGGCCTACAGGGGAATGATGATAAATACATTAAGGTGGCAGCATGTGCCAAGCACTTTGCTGTTCATAACGGTCCGGAAGCAAAGCGTCATTATTTTGATGCAAAGACAAATCTTAAAGACTTAAATGAAACATACTTGCCTGCCTTTAAGCAATTGGTAGATGAAGGTGTTGCCGGCGTTATGTGCGCCTATAACCGCACTAATTCAGAGGTATGTTGCGGTAGCCCGACATTGTTACTTGATGTGTTGCGGAATAAGTGGGGATTTGATGGTTATGTCGTTTCGGATTGCGGCGCTTTATACGATTTTCATGAATTTCACAAAATAAGTAAAGATGCTGTTGAATCGGCTGCTATGGCTCTAAAGGCTGATGTAAATGTTAATTGCGGGAGTGTCTATCGTCACCTCGACAAGGCTATTGCACAAGGTCTTGTTAGTGAAAAGGACCTGGATGGGGCATTGGCTAAACAGCTTAAAATACGTTTCCAGCTGGGGATGTTCGATCCTCAGGAAGATGTTCCTTATTCAAGGATTCCATTGTCGGTGGTAGGAAGTGATAAGCATAAAGAGTTATCGCGTGATGTGGCGCGCCAGTCTATGGTGTTACTGAAGAATGCTAATAATGTATTGCCTCTGAAAAAGGACTTAACCCAATATTATGTAACGGGTAACAATGCTGCAGATGTAAATGCCTTAATGGGCAATTATTATGGTGTCTCAAAACATTATGTCACCATTTTGGAAGGTATAGCCAATGCAGTATCGCCAACAAGTATAGTGCAGTACAATCAATCTGTATTGCTGGAGCAGGAATTGGAGCATACCAACACCGGGCAGGTGTGGAATGCCCAGTTTGCCGATGCCGTTAT
>JAKSBD010000200.1 GCA_022361295.1 Bacteroidales bacterium | reverse complement strand
GAGAGAGAGAGAGAGAGAGAAAACGTAAGACTAGCTCCACCCACCTGTTGGGTTGCAAGTGGTAAATTCCTCATCAATTCCGTTGGCACAGTCCTCTTTTTCATCACACATGTAGCTCCTTCTGATACAGTTGCCATCCATTAACGAACTATTAATATATATTGCTTTATGTATTCATCTACTCCTTCCATCCCCAACTCCTTGCACTTCATCCAATCCAATCGGGTTGAGTCTTTCTTTTTCAACATCAGGTAATTCATGCCACGGTTAAAATAGATATTCGCATTTTCCGGTTGAAGTTCGATAGCTTTTGAATAGAAAACAATGCTCTCTCTGAATTTACCTGATCTGGCTAAAGAATTGGCCAGGTTGAAATAGTAACTCCAAACCAGTCCGAAGTCACGGCCGTTGATTTCACTATACTTAATCGCTTCTTTATATGCATGAATAGCTTTATCAAAGAGCTCAATTTGATAATATCGGTTAGCAAGGTAATACCAGATCTCATCATCATCATGAAATACTTTTGCAGCTAACTCCAATATTTTCAAAGCTTCTTCTACCCTTTTTTCTTTATAAATAGAGTTTAAATGAATGTAAGCTTCCCTGACCCTGACATCCATCCGAATAGCTTCCAGAAAACACTTTTCCGCCCCATCACAGTCTCCTTCATTTAATTTCTCGCAACCGACATTGGTCAATTGTTGTGCTTTTACTAATTCCTCATTCAGGTTAGTTTGAGCAAAAGCACATGCGACCAGCACAACACAGACACAAAAAGCAAACAAGTGCTTCATAATACACCATTTACTAAAACCCTATGACCTTAAGAATACGCCTTATCAACTTATTAAACTCTTGATAAAAGCAGGTTTTAGACGTTTCCGACTCACTTTCTCATAGAGATGCGCAATTTGTATTAAACGGCTTTCCGTCCATGGTTTACCAAAAAACGATACTCCTATTGGCAGTCCTTTTATATTTCCTGCCGGCACTGTAATACTTGGATAGCCGGAAACAGCAGCCAATTGTGAGCTACCGCCTCCAAAGTTATCGCCATTCACATAGTCAATAGACCAGGCAGGCCCGTTTGTCGGGGCCATTAATGCATCCAGCTTATATTCTTCCATCAAGCTGTCTATACCTTGTTTACGTGACAAATTCAGACACATTTCCTTCGCTTTCTTATAACGAATATCTCTTAAACCATTAGTTTCATTAGCTGCTATAAATATCTCCTGATCAAACCAAGGCATGACAGATTCAGCATTGTCTTCATTAAATTTAATTAGCTCTTCCAAAGATGAGAATCCACCCGCAGGATTTGCCTTAAGGTAGTTCTCTATTCCATGCTTGAATTCGCAAATCAATACCGTCCACTCATATTTCCCCAGCTGCTTTACTTCATCAGAAACCGCGACTTCAATAATTTCAGCCCCTTTACCAGACAATGCCTCAACAACTTCATTCATAATATCTGCAACCCTATTATCGAAAGTTACACTTTCATTCAAATATCCTATTCGGGCACCTTCCAATACTGTATCATCAAAATTGAGATACACTGCGGGTTCATCAGGTTGTTTAAGTGTTTTATCATCATTATCATCAGCACCGGTTAATGCAGCCAGCAATAATGCGGCATCTGTTACAGAGCGTGCAATAGGTCCGGCAGTATCCTGACTTTCTGAAATTGGGATGATACCAGAACGAGATAATAAACCAACTGTTGGTTTAATACCAACCACCCCATTAATACCTGATGGACAAACAATGGAACCATCCGTTTCTGTTCCTATTGCCAACGGAACCAGATTAGCAGAGACAGCAACTGCAGATCCGGAGGAGGATCCGCATGGTGTTCGATCCAATACATATGGATTTCTTGTTTGTCCACCTCGACTACTCCATCCACTGCTTGATTTGGAAGAACGAAAATTAGCCCACTCACTCAGATTGGCTTTTCCAATTATAACAGCACCTGCATCACGCAATTTTCTGACGATAAAGGCATCCTCCTTTGCAATATGCCCTGACAAAGCCAGCGAACCTGCTGAGGTAATCATCTTATCAGCCGTATTGATGTTCTCCTTTAGAATTACAGGTATACCATGCAATGGCCCCCTGACCTCCCCACGGGCTCGCTCATCGTCCAACCCGTTAGCTATGGCCACGGCTTCCCCATTTACCTCAATAACAGAATTCAATCCAGGGCCTGATTTGTCAATATTCTCAATCTGTTGCAAATAAAGTTCTACAATTTGCTTTGAAGAAAGCTCACCTGATTTCATCTTGTTTTGTAAATCCGAAACGGTCATTTCAGAAAGAATAAAATCATCAGCTGCCTGTTGTGCCGAAGCTTTTTCTTTTTCTGATTGATTACAGCCAGCTATACTTAATCCGAGACCTGCCAGCACGGAACTTTGAAGGAATTGTCGACGTTTCATTTGGGTAGATTTGTTTAATAAAAGTTTAAAATAACAAATTGCCTATTGCAGACAAAACAAGATGAAATTTTTCCAACAATAAAAACACTAATTTATTAATGATCTAATATTCATACAATAAGAAATAGAGTAAATAATTTGGAAATTAAAAAATACCCTTTACATTTGTAGTGTACTATTTCACTATAACAGTAAAACAATTCCAAATGATTAAAATCAACAACCTTAGTTTTGCTTATAAAAAACAAGCCTCTCTCTTCAAAGAGCTTTCGCTAAATGAGGAAGCTGGCCAAATTATTGGTTTGCTGGGTAAGAATGGTGCTGGAAAAACCACTCTATTACAACTTATAAGCGGACTACTAACACCTAAAAAAGGCAATATAGACGTAAA
Organism: Bacteroidales bacterium; assembly: GCA_022361295.1. GTDB lineage: Bacteria > Bacteroidota > Bacteroidia > Bacteroidales > Marinilabiliaceae > Carboxylicivirga. The sequence goes on along the minus strand of JAKSBD010000200.1, from coordinate 1,423 downwards.
CGGGCATAATCCAACAAAACGCTGTCCTGTATTTCTGGAGCAAATTTGTTTTGTGCCTGAGGAATTTATAATGCCATCGGTAAGAATGCGTAAATACGTTGAGGGCAATGCACCATTTTACCCCCGATTTGACCGAGCACTTTTCAATGACCTCATTAAACAGTTTGAGTTAGATGAGAATAAGGTGGTATCAAAAATGAGTCACGGCCAGAAGAAAAAGTTTAGAATCGCCTTTGCCCTGGCTACAAAATGCCAACTTATTGTATTGGACGAACCTACCAACGGCCTTGATATTCCTTCCAAAGCTATATTCAGACAAATGGTAGCCGGCGCCATGGAAGATGATCAGACTATTATTATATCAACACATCAGGTAAAAGATGTTGAAACACTGATAGACAAAATTTTATTGGTTGATCATGGCAGAATAATATTTAATGAAACAATCATTAACCTGTCAGAGAAATATGACTTCAAAATCGTAAGACACCTGCCTGATCATGTTGTATACAGCGAACTCAACCCAATGGGCTACAATGTTATTACCCCAGCCAATGGCACTACTTCAGAGGTAGATATAGAACTTTTATTTAATGCCATTAACGACGGCGCTACCATTAACTAAGAAAGATTTCAACCATGAATAATACGTTTAACATTAATAGATTCAACAGACTAATCAAACAGCAATATCAGATTTCTGGTAAGAGTTCTGCATTAGCTTTGCTTTCTATATTAATAGGCTATACGCTGATTTTATTGACTTTTACCTTTAATGATTCTAACATAGAAGCCATTGAATGGCTGCCCTTCTTTATAATGCTTAATGGTGCAATAGCATTACCGTTTGCAGCCTATGCTTTTCCGTCTTTCAGAAACAAGGAAAAAACATTTGATTACTTACTTCTTCCCTGCTCCACCACTGAAAAGTTTACATTTAATATATTAGTCAGAATTTTTTTACCATGGCTTATACTTCCTGTTATATTTTACTTCAGTTCTCATATAGCCACCGAACTGTCTCTATGGTTTAATCCCGATTACACCATTGAATCATTTCAATTGAGTGCCATTTTTGAAGAAGTAAACACAGAGCAATTCACTTTAATTTTATCTGCAATTATTTTAATGGCTCTGATTACACAATCACTGCTATTTACAGGTGCAACAGCCTTTAAGAAACAACCGCTGATTAAAACATTAGTGATCATAGGTGCTACCATAGCCGTTGTTATCTTCTATTTCTACATCATCATTGAATGGGCTGAGGTTTATGACAACGGAAGAGTACCATGGATAGCCATATTTAGCAATAAAGAATCTACCGGATATTACCTGGTTGCGCTTGAAATAATTGGTTTAATCACCACTTGGGCTTACGCCTTTTTTAAAGTGAAAGAAAAAGAGATAGCATGATGGAATT
>JAKSBD010000738.1 GCA_022361295.1 Bacteroidales bacterium | reverse complement strand
TAGCCGGAATAGCTTTAAACTGAATATCAGTAGGGCGCTTGTAACCTAACTGGTCTATGCTTTTGGTAATCTTCTCGTTTAAGCCAAACTCTTCAAACTTCATCGTGTATCAATTTTCGGCAAAGATACGATAATAAGTAAGAATTTAGTTATCAGTAATTGTCAGGACTGCTAACATGATACGGATAAATCCAGCAGTTTTGGTTTTACCGGCAGGTTGAGATGAACACAATACTTTTTTCATTATCATTGTTGCTGTTTTTAACTTAAAACTTAACGATGATATACAATAGTCATATCCATACCTTTAAAGATGCCGATATACCACGAGGGTTTTTACCCCTTGGACTTGTACGGGTGTTATCTACCAAGCCGGGTTTTAAAGTCATATCCCGCATTTTAAACAATATCAATCCGTTTTCTGATAACGATGCTTTTGATCGTTATGTCAAGTTTGTTGAAATAGGTCGACTGGGTTCGCAGGAAGATATTTTCAAAGAATGCCAGAGATTTTATCCAAGAAACAGCAAGTTTGGCGTATTGGCCATGGATATGGCATATATGGGAGCCGGCAAAGTGCCACGGGATTATATCGATCAGCTAAAGGAATTGGGAGAACTTAAACAAAAGCACCCTGAGGTGATTCCTTTTGTGCACATTGATCCTAGAAGGGAGGGATATATGGATGTTCTAAAGAAATGTGTTGAAGAATGGGGCTTCAGAGGTGTAAAGGTATATCCTCCTTTGGGCTATTTCCCATATGATGAGCGTATGTATCCGGTATATGAATATTGTCAGGCACATAATTTACCTGTTATCACCCATTGTAGCCCTTTTAATCCGGTTCATTTTAAGGGTAAAAAGAAAGAGCTGAAGAAGTTGTTAAAAAAGTCACGCGATAAGATTGATACACGTGGTATGAGCAGAAAAGTAATGTGTTCGCAGTTTACCAATCCTTTAAACTGGGAACATGTGATGGCTGATTTTCCTGATTTGAAGATTTGCCTTGGACATTTTGGTTCATCGTATTACTGGAAAGAGTTTCTTGATAATCCGGGAAGCAAAGACAATTGGTTCCTTATCATTAAAAAGATGATTGAGAAGTATCCGAATTTGTACTCTGATATTTCGTTTACATTAAATGAGCAAGAGTTTTTTCCAATGCTCAAAGTGTTGCTGCAGGATGCAAAACTTAAACCCAAAGTGTTGTTTGGTTCGGATTATTACATGGTGGAAACAGAAGCAACAGAGCGCCGGTTCAGCATTGATTTAAGGGCTTACCTTGGAGAAGGTGATTTTAAGACTATTGCCAATGATAATCCCGAACGCTTCTTCAAAACGAAGTTTGAATAGGCTAAGGAGAAAGACAGAAGATCTGTGAAAGAAGATGTAAAACAGACCGGTATTAAAAGAAAAGAATGACTGTTTTTGAATTCAATTTCCCGGAGATGGCAGTATAATTAATTTGTACTTACTGTTTTGAATTAGAAAGGAGCTAACAGGTTGCAATGCTCATTTAGTATTTGTAAGTTGCCACAATGAGCAAAACAGATGATCAACAGGCAAGCGTAGAGGTATTTTCCGGTACCCTTTGGGAGGCAGAAATGATACGCTCACTACTGGAAGCAGCCCGGATCTCTAATTTTCTAAAAAACTCATTGTTGGGAGTGCATCTGTATGAACCCATTCAGTCAGAGGGGGCCAAAGTAATTGTATTGGAAAAAGACGAGAAAGAAGCTCTGAAGATAGTAGCAGACTATATAAATAACCAAAATAAATGAATGTATGAACACAATGGTTTTAATGGCCGGAATACTGGCCGGATTAGCGACAATCGGGCATTTTACTGCCGGAACAAAAATGTACCTGAAACCTTTTCTGGCATCTGACTTAGATGTTATTCCAAAGAATGTTATTTTATCAGTGTTTCACTATATATCGGTGTACCAGATATTGTCATCTATGTTGTTGATAATGGTCGGTATCAATTATGAGAATTGCATGTATGATCCTACCATGGTTCTGAATTTTATCGCCATGAACTATGCCTTTTTTGCAGGTGTGCAAATAATTATAAGCCTGTCATCATCTGTTAAAGGGGGTTTGTTCAAAATGTTTCAATGGATCTTCTGGGTGTTGATCGCAGTGTTTGTTTTTCTAAGGTAGAAGCAAAAAGATATTATGATATGCTTAAGAGGTTGTCCAAATTTTAAGTTTCACGCTAAGGACGCTAAGAATTACGCAAAGACCACAAAGTATATGGTATTATTTTACAATACTTTGCGCCTCCGCTACCGCGCGAATCCTTTCGCGTGGGCTAACTACACCTCGCGAAGGGATTCGCTCGGCAGCGGTGGGGAGTTACACCATAATTATCAGTTCCGCAGGAACAAATCCGTGTAATCCTTTAATCTGTGGTTTCGTTTTTTAGTAAAAGCTGTAAATCAATTCTGTAGGAATAAATTCACCATTGCGCCTCGCATCTTTGCAGTTAAACAAAGGCTATATGCTCAATAATGACCTAATCTTCTAATCCGGTTGCCTAACCTGATACACCTGCACACCGCGCGATTTACCTTTTAGTTTCAGGTTACCCACTTCTTTGGTCTTGTATTTTGCGATATGGGGTAAAGACTCATACAGAATGCCGGAAATCAATAAATCCTGCTTGTACTCATTACACATGGATTCGATACGGGCAGTTGTATTCAAAGTATCTCCATTGTATGATATATCTCTTTTTAATCGCCCAACCTGCAAAACCATAATATCACCCACGTGCAAGCCGGCCTTAAACTCAGGTACCAATCCATAGCGTTTTTTGTACCAGAACCGGTTACGCTTAATCACTTTCTGAAAGGCAAAAAAAGCTCTTAGACAATTATTATTACGTAATCCCTTTCTGAGGCTCCATGAGATAATGGCTCCATCACCCAGATATTGATAGATGGCACCACCATAATTCTCAACTACAGCCAGGTCGTTAAATACATCCTGAACCAGGTAGCTAAATCTTTTGTGCTGCAATTTTTCAGCTATGGTTACCGACGAACGCATATCAACAAACATAAAAATACGCTTCTCAGCCCTTGGTTTATTCAGTGTTCCCATTAGCCATTGCAACACATTTGTCAATCCTATCTTCCTGAGTAATCCACGCACCATCGTACTTAAAATACATGAAAAGTAGAACCATAGTGTAAAGCGCAAGGAACGAATACCTAATTCAGGCATATTCTTTACATAGATTTCATAATCCTGAAGTTGCTCAAAAGTCAGATTTTCATTGGCCGACAAAAAGATTATTAACAGGGCCAGTGCCACATACAAAACATGCCGGAAAAAAGCGATGATCCGAATAGGTAGTTTGCGCACTACCCAGCCAATAAACACAGCGTCAAGAAGTGTAAAGAATGTGGCCACAAAAAAAGACAATAACACTGTGTTGCCATAAACATCATCCTTGGTGAGCAGCTTCATGTAATTGACAAACAAACGTTCGTCTTGTGTATAAAATACATAACCAGCCAAAGCCAGCAACCAGAATACCTGATGGTACAGGTAGGACCTGAATAATATACTGAACCAGATTTTTACTTTTTCAAATGAAAACATT
>JAKSBD010000571.1 GCA_022361295.1 Bacteroidales bacterium | reverse complement strand
TAGGGACGATAGCCCTGTAATCTTCGTAGTAATGAAAAAGCACATAAAAAATTATAGGGGCGTTAGCCCTGAAATCTTAATTATATAGAATAATAAGATATCAGGGCTAGCGCCCCTCCAATTCTCATCTTGCAATATTTCCTACGAAGAACACAGGGCTAACGCCCCTATAAACTCATAATTTGAGCGGCAGCAAAGCGAAGACGCACATAAGCTTATCGATGATATGAGATCTTTCCGAACACACAAAGGCAACGCCCCAAGCCCTTATAAACAATGATAATCCTGCCTGTTGGTCTGGAACATTAATTAGCCTGAGTTATTTAGTTTGCCTTTACCATATCGATAAAAGCCTGAGTAATTTCAGTAGTTTGGTCTTTCCCTCTTTTTTTATATTCTGCCCATGGGCATCCTCCTGAAGTTATTATGTTTCCATCTTTTACTAGTCCATTTCCTGCATAAACACTCCCCTCAAAAGCACTTTTTGCGCTTTGGTCAGAATACAAGGCGTATTTTTTGTCTTTGAGTGCACCGGCTTCAGCAAGTAAATATACCGAAGCAACTTGAGCTGCAATTGGTTTATTGCTTTCGACAGCACTTTTTACAAAAGAAACAATCTCCTCTTTGGTGTTATCTACTATCATGCACGGAATTATAAATCCATCGTAATCATCAATCTTTACATTGCTTAGCTTGAGATCGGGAGTTAGTGAAACAGCACCTTCATGAAGTCTTTCTCCTGAGACTGTTGCAGTGCTTACTTCAATACCTGATTCCCTTAGCATCTTGCTCATCTTAAGTGCTTCATTTTCCAGCATAAATTCTAGCTGTGAAGATTCTTCTTTTATTAAAAGGAGCACCTTTTTGGTATTTTGAGACTGAGAAATGGAACAAGTTAAGAGTGTGATAAGCAACAATACAATTTTCATGGTAAGTGTTTTAAATGAGCAACAATGGCAAAGATCAGTAAGATAACCAATTATGTTATGCATTGTTCACAATAAGCTTAACTCTTATCAGACTTGAGTCGTGGAACTCATCAACCATTATGTGGTGGAAGACATCAACCAGTAGTGGTGGAAGACATCAACCAGTAGTAGTGGAAGACATCAACCAGTAGTAGTGGAAGACATCAAGTAGTAGTGGTGAAACTAATTAATAATAAAAAGGAGCTTAATTTCTTAAGCTCCTTATGTATTTTTAATTGCCAGACAAGTAAATGCCGGTTGGCAGCATATTATCAGGTGGCGGTGTGCCATTGGCCATTTTAAACGCTTTTCGTTTGCATTGATCTTTCAATTCTCCTTTGCAATACCTGTTAACAAAGCCACGGCAGGCCAGCTCGTTAGTTGGGCTGTAGCGTAACAAAAAACCGCATTTTTCAATCATATCACATGCTTCCATATCAGTAGTTTTGAGTTATAATTAGTTATTGTGAATTTACATTACTTTGAATAGTTTTGTTGCTTTTTATTTGTGATAGTTAGACTTTGTTTGACAAACAGTCGATTAATAAACTTTAACTGCAATAATTTGTCCTCAAACTTTTAGTAATTAGCTTTGGGTATAAGTAATAAATACACACTTTATAATGACGAAAACAGATTTATCTAAATATAATAACGAGTGGTTTGACGAGGGAGCAGGTGTTGTGAAACGCACCTTATGGTTTATAGTAAATGCATTGTTTTTAATTAATCCCTTAAACCCACTGTCTGGAATTAAGATTTTCTTTCTTCGTTTATTTGGTGCTAAAATAGGGAAGGGGGTTGTGGTTAAACCCGGCGTTAATATAAAATACCCCTGGAAATTAAAGGTAGGTGATTATACATGGATAGGTGAACGGGTTTGGATAGATAACCTGGATCAGGTGACTATTGGTAATAACTGTTGCTTATCGCAGGAGTCGTTTGTTTTAATAGGTAACCACAATTACAAGAAAGATACCTTTGACCTGATGGTTGAACCGGTAACTATTGAAGACGGGGTGTGGTTAGGTGCCCGGAGTATTGTTACAGGTGGTATCACCTGTAAAAGTCATTCGGTTTTGGCTGTTAATAGTGTGGCCTCTCAATCAATGGAAGCAAATGGTATTTACAGAGGTAACCCGGCCGTAAAGGTCAAAGAACGCGTTATTGAGTCCGTTTAGTTATTCTGCATCCAGTCCGGTAGTTTAGCCGGTATTGATTTTCTCCCATAAAAGAAATCATCCATTTTAACAGCCCAATACCTGAAATTAGGGAAGTTACGAATGCTCCAGCGCACAACATTGTGCATTAGATTCGATGGATGTGAATAGGGACATGTACTCATGCATCTGCCACAATCGGTGCCTGCACTAAGCCAATAGCTAAAACACTTGTCAGAGTTAATTTGCCAGCGCTTAACACCGTTAATCAAGCTTTTATCTTCTTTAGAAATGGCAGTGGCAGGGCAGTTTACTGCACATTTAAGGCATTTGGAGCAAAAGTCTTCCACACTGTCGTCATATTGTCTTTCTGCTGCCGGTAAAGGCATATTAGTTGTAATGACGCCTATTCTGTTTCTAGGGCCAAGCTCAGGTGTCATTAACAATCCCATACGGCCAATTTCGCCTAGGTTGGCATCTCTTGCAACCAAAGGTGCTACCACCTGGTAATTGCCATCAATGTGAGCCCTTGCCTCATAACCACAATTGATAATAAATTGCGCAATTTGGGTTGCAATAATGCCTGCATTTAAATACTGGCTGGCCGATTCCATTATAATGGAGCTTTTGGGCGCAGGCATTACCATTTCATGGTCCATTTCAACTGTAAAAACAATGGCGTATTTATGTCTGGGTTGTATGGTTTCTCCGTACCGATCACCGCGCCCTCCGATTGAGTACCAGTGGTAACCTTTTGTTTCTGTTATACCTACCGATGTGGCGCCTGCTTTTTTTGCCCATTTCTTTACAAAGCGACTAAATTGCTCGGGTGATCCTTTTAAAGGTGGGTTTTCGACTTTACCATCCACGTGTTGGTGAAGACCGTCAACTACCTTAAAAATTGCATCGGATGCATTATAGGGCAGGGGTTTGTAAAATGTTGATTTCTTATGAAGTAAGCCGGGTAGTTTCCTGAATTGTTCATCACTGTCTTTGTGTTGGGGAAATTCTTCATAATACTTCTCAAATCTTTCTGAACCAGGCTTGAGTTCATTTCTGGAAAACATAATTGTACGCTCGTCGATATTTCCTTTGGCTGTTTCTTCTTTAAGCTTCCGGAAAAACATACGGGGTATAAATAAATAGCTTCCTGCCAGCAGAAAAGTAATATCAATGGATATGATGAGCCAATAAAAGTCAGGAGGTAAACGCAATAGCAGTAAAAATGATGAAATGACCGGGATCAACAGCAGAGCTTTTGTAGCTGCATTTTTTCTTCTTTCAAGCAATGAAGTTATAAACATTATAGCTAAGATTAACGCCGTAACCACGATAAAAGCAATAAACAGAACCTGAAAGTAAATCATACCAAACTCATTTTGGGCATGAAAATAAGAAAGTGTAAGGATTTAGCAAGTGACCGAAGTCAGTTTTAATTTATATTAATTTGAAAGCCTTGTATTTACTTGAACTGATATCCTTGAGGAATACAGGCTGTCAGCCATTGAACTTCGGTAAGTTGAAATAGAATTCGGCTCCTCCGTTGGCTCCGTTTTTTACTGATACTTCACCCTTGTGCGTATTTACAGCGTGTTTAACGATGGCTAAGCCCAGGCCCGTGCCACCCATTTTTCGTGAGCGACCTGAATCAGCGCGGTAGAATCGTTCAAAAATTCTTGCGAGGTGTTTCTTTGAAATTCCTACGCCATCATCAATCACAGAGAAATAATAGTACTCATCATCTTCGTGATACATGTCGACTATAATTGTCACCTTTTCGCCTGCATAAGCTAAGGCATTATCTATCAGGTTTTGAAAGATGGATCCAACCAGCGATTTATTACCCTTAACCTTAACCGTATTTTTAATTTTAAGGATGATGCTTGCCTGTTGTTGGGTAATGAGTTTTTCGCGATCTTCAATGACTTCCTGAACCATTTGTGCAATGGCTAATTCACTACGCTCGTAATGATCGCCTTCCTCTTCAATACGATTCAGTAAAACAATGTCTTCTATTAATGAGCTGAGGCGGTAGCATTGTTTTGTTGCTTTTTTTATAAAGTAGTCTTTTTTATCCTCTTCAATATCTTTGTTGTTAAGGATTGTTTCAAGGTAGCCACTTACAGATGTAACCGGTGTTTTTAGTTCGTGTGCAATGTTAGAGGTCATTTGTTGCTTTAGCAACTTTCTTTTTTCCAGTTTGGTTGTGTCGTTTATGAAAATTTCAAAGCTCTTGTCCTGGAATACAATGCATTTAATTTCAAAGTAATAGCCGCTCTTTTTAAGTGTAAACTCTATCTGTGGTAAGTCAGAATGCTGATCGTTAGCAGTGTAGTCATTCTGGTGTATATAAAGAAACTCTTGTAGTTGCTGGAACTCCTTTATTTCAAATATCTGCTCGGGATTAATTGAAGACTGCTCACCAATTAGATTCAGGTATTGCACAAAGTGTGTGTTGGTTAGAATGGTGGTTTTTTCGCTCGAAAAGAATCCAATGCCTTCGTTGAGTGCATACAAATGCTTAATTAGCTTATCTTTTTCGACGCTTAGGTCATCTTTGGCCTCTGCCAGCTTTTTGTACATTGAGACTATTTGCTTGCCAATAACCCCCAGTTCATTTCGGGGGAACTGATAATCTTCAATAAATGGTTCGTTCCGGCGGGCCTGAATGGCAAAGTCTTTTAGCTTCGTAATACTCTCACTCATTTTTTCTGTAATGTATGAAAGAATGAACCAGGTGACCAGAAACAGAGTGGCAATGAAAATAAGAAACAGTTTTTCTGCCTTCAGGAAGTTTTGGACTTCAAGATTATATACAACAGCGGCACGTACATAATATTCGTCGTAATAATGGGCGTAATAATAAAAGTCTTGTCCTGTTGTTTCTGATTTTCGAATGTTTGAGCCTGTTCTTTTTTTAGTGGTTTTGGCTTTTTTGATTTCAGGGCGGTAAAGATGGTTTTCCATACTCTGGTAATCTTCAACAAAACTGTCAAACAGAACATTACCCTTATTGTCAATTATTGTTAATCTGGTATCATGTGCCGGAATTATCTGTAGTAATGAATCCATGAGTTGGATATCATTATCCTCTATCAGTTTATTTCTGGTAATGAAGTTGTTGCTTAGTTCAGTGATGGCGTTTAAAGAAGTCTCAAGTTGAGCAATCTTAAAATGTTTTTCCCTGTTGTATTGAAAGGCAATAAATGTTAGCGTAACAATAAAAAAGATTGAGAAGTAGTAAAAAAACAGCTTTCTTTTAAAATTGATATTGAAGCCCATAAAATTCACTGTTAAAGTCAGGTTGCAAAGTAGTAGCCTAATCCCGGACGATTTTTAATATACTCGCCATACTGCTTTAGTTTTTTTCTCAGCCTTGTAATATTGACATCAACAGTACGGTTTGTTACAACAACATTATCACCCCAGATTGTCTCCAGCATCTCGTCACGTGAATAGATCTTGTTTTTATTCTCAAAAAGCAGTCGTAGTATTTGAAATTCTTTTAGTGTGAGTTCCACCTTTTCGTCATCAATAACCAGTGTTTTAGCCTCAAGGTCCAGAATCATTTCATTAAACTGCAGTATGTTTTTTTTCGTTTTTGAAACAGAGGAAGAGCGCCTGAGAGCAACTTTTACACGGGCAATAAGCTCTTTAAGGGAATAGGGTTTAGTGATATAATCATCGGCTCCCAGATTAAAACCGGTAAGCATATCATTCTCTCCGCTTTTAGCTGTCAGAAAAATAACGGGTACATCTAATTTTTTTTCCTTACGAATAATGTCTATCAGCTTAAAACCCGACATTTTGCCCATCATCACATCTAACAACAGCAAATTAAATTTGCTCAAGTCCTTTTGTAAAGCTTCTTCGGCCGAATAGGCTATTTCTGTGTTATAGCCTTCGCTTTCAAGGTTAAACTGTAATATTTCACAAAGATCTTCCTCGTCATCAACAATTAAAATCCGTTTAATATCCTCGCTCATGCAAATTATTGTTTGCACTAAAGTAAGATATTTTTAAGCATAAATTAATTGTTTTTTATGCTTAGGTCCTGATTATTGACATATCTCATAAATAGATCCGCCTGATCAACTAATGGGATTCAGGCAAAGATAATACAGTAATAATTGAAGAATCCAATGGAAGTATTGTTGTATTTCAGTGTTTTATGTGCCGGGTTTAAGCAATTGTGGTGTGCAATATTTGTTAAACTGAAGTACCCGCACTGTTTTCATAAAAAAAACCTAAGCCTCATAACAAGACTTAGGTTGTTTTTTATCTGATAATACCTTGTTTTAGAATTGGAATTCCATTTGGAACCTGGTTATAATTTGATCCTGACCCATAACAT
>JAKSBD010000569.1 GCA_022361295.1 Bacteroidales bacterium | reverse complement strand
GAACTACCTGGCTTTTTACAGTACGCAAGGTACTCCTTCAAAAAAAGACCACATTAAAAAGCCTGATCTTGAACCCATTGTACCAGCTGTGGGGCAAACCTCACAATTTGCCAAACGACTGGATGAGATCAGCCTCAGTAATATCACCTCATCCTATGTTGATTTTACCAAAGACTTTGAAAGCACGCAGCTGGCCGAAGGAGTTAAGCTTTTTTATACGCCCAATAAAGCCAATGACATCTTTACCATGACCATTAAATTTGGTGTTGGAAGTCGTGACATCCCTGCCATTGGTTTAGCGGCATCCTTAATGAATTCGGCCGGGGTAATGGCACAATACAAACCCCACGAAATTAAAAAGGAATTCAGCCGACTGGGCTGCTCCTATGCATTCAGAAGTGATGCCAACTACACCTATGTTACCCTTGAAGGCAATGAGGACAACCTGGAGGAGGCCTGTAAACTATTATCCAAACTCTATATTATACCTGAGCTGGATGAAAAGCAGATGAACCGCCTGCTGGGTGGTACTATTGGCGGCCGACGAGTAGAAACAAAGGACAAAGACAGCCAGGTAACGGCTTTACGCAATTACCTGATGTATGGCGCCAACTCCCCTACCCTGACGCGATTGAGTGAAGAGGAGATTAAGGCATACACCTTAAGTTCGCTGTCGGCTGAGTTTACCAAAGCCACACAGTACGAAACAAGTGTGCATTACGTCGGTAAAACACCTTTCGAAGAACTTAAGCAACGCCTGACCTCCAGCCTGGCTTTTCCGGCCAACCTTAAGGCCTCCAACTCTCCCAACACTTTGCCTTTTGCCGATCAGGCAGATAAGACCATCTATTTTATGCACAATAAAGATGCTGCACAATGTGACATCTACATCTACCTGAAATCGGGCAACTACAGCAAAGAGCAGGAACCTTACATAGAAGCCTTTAACCAATATTTCAGCGGCGGCTTCAATGGCCTGGTGGCACAGGAACTGCGTGAGCTTCGATCATTTGCTTACACGGCCAGTGCCAATTATATCTCATTGCCCAAGGAAGGCAAGCCAACTGCGCTGGTAGGTTATATCGGTACCCAGTCGGACAACGCAGTTAATGCGGTTCGCGAATTCCTGAAACTCATTAAAGAAATGCCCGAAAAGCCCGAGCGCATCGATAACATTAAAAGCTATCTGATTCAGGAATCCAGCTCCGGCAAGCCATCATTCAGGTACCTGAGTCAACAGGCCGAACAGTGGCAGAAAGCCGGCTACGACAAAGATCCCGGTCTGGCACATAAAGCAGCCTTCGAGGCCTTAAGCTTTGATGACATCCTGCAATTCTATAAGGAAAATATTGAAAACCTGCCCATTACCATCGCCATTGTCGGCAATAAAAATGCAGTCGACCTGAAAGCTTTAGGAGAGTTTGGCAAGGTAAAGAATGTGAAAAATAGCCAGGTGTTTAAGAATTAGACCAGAAACTAAGGGGGATAAAATCAATGTCGGAAATGTGTATTCCCCCTGCCGGAGCGCTTAAGGCGCTTCGGTTTAATTATTAAAAAGATCACAAGATTCATGTTCAGCAACATAGGCCTGCTGCAATTGGAGCTGAGCTATTAATTAATCAACAAATACTATTTTATGAAGAACCTTCATTCCGATAGCATTCCTCAAGATATCTTGATGGAAGCTAAGTCCAAGTTGGATGAGGTTGGTGCATTGATGGATACCTACCTTATTACTTTGACTAAAGATGAGCGCATATCGCGCCTTAAGATGGGAGAAAAGTCATTGGCTTTTGTTACAAAGGCTCATGAGTATAGCAAGCAATTCCCTGAGTTACGTCCCTCATTCTTCACACAAGAAGAATTCGATATTGATGTTGAAACAGCCACAGGCCTGTTGCCAATTGAAAGTGCATTAAAATCTCTGTCAAGCCAGATCAATGACACTGTCATGCAAGCAGGTAGCGAAGCCTATACGCAGGCTCTGCTGTTGTATAACAATGCTAAGTTGGCCGCCAGAAACAATGTTCCCGGTGCCAAGGAAGTATACGATGATTTAAGGAGCCGATTCCCTAACACCCGCCGCAGGGCTGGTGAAGAGGAATAGAATATTAAACCCGGAAGCAGGCCTCCGGGTTTTTTTATGTCTTTTTCGCACCTGTAAGGCACCTCCAAATACTTAAGATGCAAGGGATATCCATCGAGGTACTAACGAGTATCCCTGGAGGTTCAAACGAGTACCCTTGGAGGTACTAACGAGTACCCTTAGAGGTTCAAACGAGTACCTTGGAGGTACTAACGAGAACCCTTAGAGGTACTAATGAGGACCCTTGGAGGTTCAAACGAGTACCTTGGAGGTACTAACGAGTACCCTTAGAGGTACTAACGAGTACCTTGGAGGTACTAACGAGATTCTTGGAGGTACTACTAACGTATGGTGAAGAAGTAAGGGTAATGATACAGGAGGGTGGTAACCTCCTCCTGTATTTTAATTGTAGCCTTAATAAATTGATTGATCATATTACGTTAGATAGCGAGTGTATAACCTATCTGGCGGTTGTAGCCCGTCAATATGAAGTGTCAGTATTTGTTTTATATCCATCGGATCAAGTGTGTTGGCCATATCGCTAATTTATTTTAGCG
>JAKSBD010000567.1 GCA_022361295.1 Bacteroidales bacterium | reverse complement strand
CCAGCCGTCAGATGTTTTTCCATCAAATAACAATTGCCAACCATCGGCCTTTTCTTCTTTGGTTAGTGTATTGTGTTTCTGTTGTTGATCACTGCACGATGTAAACATGGCTATCATTAATCCTATTATTACCAGATATTTCATTTTATATTCATTTTTGTAAGGTATTTAACTCTTTAATTTCAATGCTTTCGATTGTCAGATATGAGTAGTGAGATTTGAGTAATGAGATGAATTTTATTACTCAAATCTGCATCACTTCATATCAGCATTCATATTACACAGGCATTTCCGGCAAGGTCCATCCATCTCTGTAGGTGTGCTTAATTAATTCCTGGGCAAAGGCGTTGGCATTAACCGGCTTTGTCCATTCTTTATCGAAGGTTGGATGACCGTCGTGAATTTTAAAGCCATCGCTGATAACCGTGCGAATGGTTTCATCATCGCCAATATTTGTAAAGCGCATGTTTTTGCCATCCCACTCCAATTCCTTATTGAGCGATTGCAGGCGAACAGCCAATACCCCCATTACCACCATTTCATTGAATGGCCCGGCCTCACTAAAAGGCGATAGTGTTTCCACTCTTTCCTTTGGATTTTCTTTACAGGCACGTACCCAGTCCATTTCGTGACTAACAGTAATACGCGGTTCTGTTTTAGGAACATCAGGCACACGACCTGATAACAACCAAGGGTCGCGACCATAGCAACCACAGACAAGTGTATCTTTAGAACCGTGGAACAAAACGCCTCCACCCTGATTATTCATGTCTTTGCCAGCCGGCCAGCCATCGGGCTTAAGGGGTTGCAGGCCACCATCGTACCAATGCACCTCAACTTCAGGCATTGCTACTTTTTTCAGTCCTGGTCGTTCAGGAAATACCAGTCGTACCTTTTGGGCCACCGGAGCAGCATCGGTCAACAATAAGGTAGAGCTTCCCTGTGCTTTGGTTGGGTAGCCCAGTTTCAGTCCTTTAAATACGGGGTGAAGTATATGGCAGGCCATATCGCCAAGTGCTCCGGTACCAAAATCCCACCATCCGCGGAAATTCCATGGCGTGTAAATCTCATTATACGGACGCATCTTAGCCGGACCAACAAATAAATCCCAGTTAAAGGTATCAGGAATTGGCTGTTCCTCTGTTGGTCGGTTTAAACCCTGTGGCCATATTGGCCGGTCGGTAAATGCTTCAACTTTTCTTATTTCCCCAATCTCTCCGTTTTGAATCCATTCGGTTGTTAAGGCAACACCTTCACCGGAAGCCCCCTGGTTTCCCATTTGGGTGGCCACCTGATGTTTGGCCGCCAGCCTGGTCAGTAATCGCGATTCATAAACTGTATGAGTCAATGGCTTTTCAACATATACATGCTTGCCCATGGTGATGGCAGTTGCTGCAATTATAGCATGTGTATGATCGGCTGTTGCCACCACAACAGCGTCAATATCTTTGCCCATCTCGTCGAGCATTTTACGCCAGTCCCAGTAACGTTTTGCCTTTGGAAAATACTCAAAACAGCCTTTGGCATATTTCCAGTCCACATCACATAGTGCCACAATATTTTCACTTTCCATGGCTTTCAATACACCAAAACCTCTTCCGCCTACTCCAACACCTGCAATGTTTAGTTTACCATTTTTTGACCTGGAAGTATTTCCCATTGCCATTATTGAAGGCATTAGGGTAAATCCGGCAGTAGCAAGTCCGGCATTGGTCAAAAATCTTCGCCGGTCCATTTCAAGCCTTTTTTTGTTTTTGTTCATAACTGTTCAGTAAGGTGATTAATAATGAGTTTAAAAAAGGGTATTATATTAATTGTTCTTTATCGGCATCCCAGTGTACTTTGCGATTTTCACGATAGGCAATTGTTGCCATATGGGCTGTTATTGCTTCTTCAAAAGCCTGGTTAATATCACAGCTAGGTTGCTTTTGCCTTCTGATACATTCGAGCCACTCTTTCAGGTGCAAATGAGCTGTGTTAACCCGCTTACCCTGCACATGGGTGTATAATAACCCACGACTCGCAAAATATTGCTCGGTGGCCGATGTGGTGCCATCAAGTGTGTTGCGTCCGGGCTCATAGGTAATCATAGGCTGTCCGGAGGATATTAAGCCAGCATCCAGCTGTTTACGATATTGGGTTGAGCGGTTATCGGGGAAAATCTCAAGCTTGTTTTCCATCTTCATGGTGGCATCATGACCCATTATGACTTTACCGCGATACAATTCGTTGGCCAATGAAGCACTGTACATTAAGGTCAGGTCGCGCTCAGGATATTCAAACACCGCCTGAAACACATCTGGTACTTCGCGCCCGTCTTTAAAATAGTAAATCCCACCTGATGCTACTGCCGAATAAGGAATACCCAGCTGTAATACCTGGTTGATGGCATCGTACTCATGGGTTAGCAGGTCTCCACCAAGCCCTGTTCCGTAGTCCCACCAGCAACGCCAGCGAAAGAAACGCTCAGCACTGAAAGGATGTGCATTGGTTGGTTCAATAAATTGCTGCCAGTCAATAGTGTTCTCATTGGCCTCAGGGTGAATAGGGTACACCCAGGCTCCGTTAGGGTCATTGCGATTGGTACACACTTCTATCAAAGAGATCTTACCCAATATGTTTTTATCAAGCAATTGCTTTGCCTTGTTAAAACTGGCAGTCTGTCGTCCCTGGTGACCTAATTGAAATACCACACCTGTTTGCTTAACAGTTTCACGAAGTGCAAAAGCTTCTTCAACAGTACGGGTTAAGCCTTTTTCAATGTATATGTGCTTACCCGCTTTGGCGGCATCAATCCCCATTTGAGCATGCCAGTGATCAGGTGTGGCTATTATAACAGCATCAATATCAGTAGCAGCCAACAACTCCCGATAATTACGATAACGCTTCACCTGAGCACCAACTTTATCTACAGACCTTGATTTTTCGGCATTGCTGGCTGATAACATAGCCTGTTGGGCATGTACATCAAAAATATCACAAACGCCGCGAATTTCAATGTTCAGATCATCCTGCCCCATATAGTCTCCATAGCGCGTATCTGCTTTATTCTGTTGATTTTGTTCGTACCAGTGCTTAACGGTATCCGGATGCGCAAAACCTGCCGCTTCAAGTAAGTACTTTCCCCGTCCACCGGTTCCGATAATGCCCAGCCTTATTGTTTTTCCATTACTTGAGCTGAGCAAACCGGGTTCATCGTACAGGTTTAAACCTAAGTCATCGGCTATGTTGTAAACCTTTTTCTTTTCAAAATCCAGCTTCTTTAGAACACCATAGCCCATCGCACCTAATACCGGTACTGTCGCCAATGTTTTTACAATGTCCCTTCTGGAGAATTTTTTTATATCATCACCCATGATTAATGTCTTTTAAAGAATATAAAACGGTCGAGGCCAATAATTCTGCTTGTTGGAAATAAGTACAACATAACGAGTACACTAATAAAGATGAGATTTTTATCGACCCAAAGTGTATTGTCATTGGTCATCAACACTTCGTTAACATCAATTAACGGCGGATGTGCCAGGTAGTATAATAAGATAAGAAATGCTCCCGCAAGAGAAGCGAAACGGCCAAATACACCAAGAATAAGGGCGAAACCAATTGCAATTAATCCCCAGATATTAAGAAAATTAATCACATCTATAGCCTGAGGGTTATCAGCCAGGGAATGAAAAACATTACTTAGAAAACCCTGTGCGCTTTTGAGGTAACCAAAAGACGACCAGTGCGGGTTAAAGAGTTTTGCCAGTCCTTCGTACAGAAGGTACCAACCAAGCAGAATGCGCACAACTACAATTGAGTACAGTTGAAATGCATTAAGTTGATGAGAATATTTCATTTTAAAGTCAGTTTCTGATTAACAAATCAAAAATTAACAGAAAATTCAATGCAAACAAATACTATTCAATCAAATAGATATTTTAAACACACTATTTGAACATTTGTCAACTTCACATCAACCTTATCATTTCACTCTTACCCGCAGCTTAATCTGTTTAGCATTAAAAATCTGATAGTTTTTCTATTGCAAATCTATTGTGATGGTCTTCTTTATCTGGTTGGATGCTGTTCCAATCAATAACTTGTAGGCACCTTTCTCCAGGTTCCAGCTTTTAATTCTTTCATCATAAAAAGCAAAGGAATTAACAGGTAACTCCAGCTCTATGGTTTTGGTTTCTCCGGCCATTAACTTCACTTTTTTAAATGCCTTCAATTCCTTTACAGGACGCATAACCGACGATTTCGTATCGTTAACATAAACCTGAACCACTTCAGCACCATCAACAGTACCCGTATTACTAATTGATACATTCATTTTTACCACCTCATCAGCATTAAACTTTGTTTTTAGCACTGATGCTGAATTTATTTTAAAGGTGGTGTATGACAATCCATAGCCAAATGCATAGAGTGGTTTTATCTTTTTGGTATCGTGCCAACGGTAACCAACTAAAATATCTTCTTTATAAACCTGGTCAACACCATCGCCCGGATAGGATAGTTCATCAAAGGCGTGAGCTCCGTTATCTTCCAGTTTTACAGGAAAACTCATTGGTAACTTACCCGACGGGTTAACATCGCCCGTAAGAACATCAGCAATGGCATGGCCTGTTTCACTGCCCAGGTACCATGCCTGAACTATAGCCTTAGCTTTGGTTTGCCAGGGCATGGCAACAGCGTTACCACTTACCAGTATAACAGCCACATTTTTATTAACACTCATGAGTTCATTCAACAGCTCATCCTGAGCAAACGGCAGGTTTAAGCTTTTTCGATCACCATTTTCACAGTCCTGTTCATGATTCTTATTTAAACCGCCAACAAATAATACAATGTCGGCCTTTTTAGCTGCTTCAACAGCAGCCTGTTTAAGTGAATCCTGATCTAAATCCGATGCTATCACTCTGTTATAAACAGAAGGCCCTGATGAATAGCCCATCGCATGAATGATATTGGCATTGGTAAAACGCTTTGTTATTCCCTCTAATGGAGATATCTCATGAACGGTTTTTAATTCGGATGAACCTCCGCCAATGGTCATCATACGTGTAGCGTTTTCACCTATTACAGCAATGGTCTGAGTTGTTTCGGGATTAAGAGGAAAGAAGCTTTTGTTATTCTTCAACAGAACAATACCCTCCTGTGCAATTTCACGGGCAATGTCAAAGTGCTGCCGGTTAGCTTTGCGCCCAAACGGACGTGTTTGATCCATATTGGTGCGGTACATCAAACGAAGTATACGACGCACCTTATCATCAACAACACTTTCATCAATCTCTCCGCTTTTAAGCAAGTCAAGAAAAGGATTAGCCAGGTAATAATAATCGTAGGCATTGTCTTTGGATGATGTCAGTCCATCCGTACCGGTTCCCATCTCAATATCTAATCCATTCAGAGCTGCTTCACGCGTATCATGAGCACTACCCCAATCAGTTACAACAACACCATCAAAACCCCAATCGCCTTTAAGAATATCATTAATCAATACTTTATGGTGACTGGTATACTGGCCATTGTATTTGTTATAAGCCCCCATAATGGACCAGACATTGCCATGCTCAACAGCAGCCTTAAAGGCCGGCAGGTATATTTCGTGCAGTGCCCTGTCACTAACCTTAACATTGATATGATTACGCCATACTTCCTGATTATTGAGCACATAATGCTTTACACAAGCTGCCACGCCATTAGCTTGAACACCCTTAATATAAGGCACACACATGACCGATGCCAGGTATGGATCCTCACCCATGTATTCGAAATTCCGACCATTAAGCGGCGTGCGATAAATATTAACACCTGGTCCAAGTAAAATATCCTTTTTACGATAGCGTGCCTCTTCACCAATGGCAACACCGTATTTATATGATAATTCCGGATTAAAAGTAGAGGCTAAACATGTCAGTGCCGGGAAGGCAGTACATGAATCATTGGTCCAGCCGGCATAACTCCAGCTATCCCATTCTATTTCTGCCCTTACTCCATGCGGTCCGTCTGACATCCATATTTCAGGTATACCTAAACGCTCAACACCTGCTGAACTAAACTTAGACTGTGCATGGCACATCTTGACTTTCTCCTCCAGTGTGAGCTGACTTATAATTTTATCAATCTGCGTTTCTACCTTATTCGTATTTTGTGCAGACACTGACACGCCAAGGAACAAAACACTCAAAATTAAGAGATACTTCATTGTACTATTGTTTATTATTGGAACAGCAAAAATAGCCTAAAGACTGGTCAGCCTTATGTATGAAATGTTGTCAAATGGAATGGCAATTGTTAACAAACCATTAAAAGAAGAAAACAAGTCCGGCCTGAATTTAGAATCTGCGATTATTCTTTTATTCAATTTAAAAATGGCGACGTTTCGCTCCAAAGTGCAATAACCGGACTTAATGTATTTTTCAAAATTAGTTAAAACGAAACATTCTCAACTTCTTTAAATGTTCGGTAACCAGGTGTATAAGTAATTTCTTTACATCGCTCAATTAACTCATCCACTTCTTCGTGTGTAATCTCATTGTGAGTTATATATGGAAACTTAATCATTGGATGCTCCATAAAGAAACCGGGAATATTGGCTTCGTCCATTGATTTACCTTCAGGTGTCCATCCTTTTATCCAGTTGGGCATATATTCTTTAAGTAACTCTCTGGCCTCAGGGTTATCCCATAATTCTTTAGCAAAGGTATACTTATCAGCCATTAAAGGCACTTGTTGTGTTGACACCAGTTCAATGGTTTCTTCTAAGCGAATATCACGTGACGATGCCGCAACCATAACATTGAAATTTCCACTTTCGGCGATCCATAAGTTACGTTTAGCGTCGTAGTAAGAAAAATCGCGACCAGACAGTTCAAAACTAATCTCTTTCTCTTCGCCAGGTTGCAGGTCGACTTTCTCAAAGCGCTTTAGTTCTTTTTCAGGGCGCTGCAAGGTACTTTCAATATCACCAAGATATAACTGAACAGTTTCTTTACCGGCCACAGCACCGGTATTCTTAACTTTCATACTTACCTGTAAAACTTCCTTATCTGTTACTTTCGTTGCCGAAACCTTTATATCAGAGTATTCAAAACTGGTGTATGACAAGCCATGTCCGAAGGGAAACAATGGTTCTATTTGTTTTTCATCATAATAGCGGTAGCCAACAAAGATGCGCTCACCGTAGATGACGTTCCCCTGTTCACCCGGAAAATTAAATGAAGCTGGTGTATCTGCTAACTTAACAGGGAATGTCTCAGCCAGCTTGCCGGAAGGATTAACAGCTCCGAACAACACATCTGCAACCGCGCCGGCACCGGCCTGCCCACCGAGCCATGTTTCAAGAACAGCTGGTACATTATTAAGCCATGGCATGGCCACAGCACTTCCATTGGTTAAAACTGCCACCGTATTAACTTGGACTTCTGCCACTTCGGAGATAAGCTTGTTGTGGGCAGCTGGCATATCAATGTGTTTTCTGTCAATCCCTTCAGATTCATAGTGTAAAGGCAGACCTGCAAAAACCAATGCTATATCCGATTCCTCTGCCAGTTGAACAGCTTCTTCAATCATCGAATAATCATTATCATCCTTCAGGTTGTATCCCTGAGCATACTTTACTTTAACACCTTTGCCATATTCTGACCTGATTATTTCCAACACATTATCCAGTTGTGTTGGTTTTACTTCAGAACTGCCATTACCCTGGTAGCGTGGATTGGAAGCAAATTCTCCAATAATGGCTATCTTTTTATATTTACCCTTTTCAATTGGCAATACAGCCTTATCATTCTTCAGCAATGTTATGGCCTGGCCATGTACCTCACGAGCCAGTTGATGATGCTCTTCCACTTTCTGGTCCACATTATCGCGATCCAGTGATTTGGCTTTTAACACCACCATTAAAATTTCCTTAACCAACTTATCCAGTATAGCCACATCCAATTCACCATCCTGAGCGGCTTTTAGTAATATCTCATCATTAACATCACTCACGTGTGGCATTTCGATGTGCATGCCTGCTTTCAGTGCTTCTACCCGATCAATTACTGCAAACCAATCTGAAATGACAATACCTTCAAAACCCCATTCTTCTTTTAAGATCTCTGTCAACAGATACGGACTTTGTGTACCATATTCACCTTGCACACGATTGTAGCAAGCCATCACAGTCCAGGGCTGCGCTTTTTTAACAGCAATTTCGAAGGGCGTCAGGTAAATTTCATGAAGTGTACGCATATCCACATCTGAATTCATAAACATACGCATGGTCTCCACATTATTGGCTGTAAAATGCTTTAAAGATGTTCCAACACCCTGACTTTGCACACCATTGATATAAGCTGCACCTAATTCACCAGACAAGATAGGATCTTCAGAAAAATACTCGAAGTTACGCCCACCCAGAACAGAGCGTTTTATATTCACACCCGGACCTAATAACACATTTACACCAAGCGCCTGACATTCTTCACCGAGCGCCTGACCTACCTTATACATTAAATCAACATCCCATGAGGCAGACAAAGCTGATGCAGTGGGAAAGCATGTGGCCGGATGCTGATCTCCATAACCGGCTTTATTAGTAGCCGGAGCTCTGCGCAGACCATGCGGCCCGTCAGCCATCCATATCCATGGAATATCCAGCCGTTCGATCGGTTGGGAGCTCCAGTCATCACGACCTGAACACAACGATACTTTTTCTTCCAGTGTCATCTTTGACACCAGGTCATTCACTTTTTTCTCCAACTCATTATTCTGAGCTGATAATCCCATTGTGGTCATAATCAAGAGAATTAAAAACGATACATTTTTCATCTTACTGGTATATATGATTGTCAATTAATTATCGTTCTCGTTAGCACGTCTTTCTTCAAGCTCTTTCTGCATTTGCAGGCACGTTTTTCTATCTATGGTATAGAAATAGAGCAATACCGCACAAGACATGTATAAGATACCCGGAATGACTGATATCATCAACTTAATTCCATTAATAGTTGACTCTGTTTGTACAGCATTGGCCTCAAACTTAAACAGAACCAATAACCAACCGGCTAATGCTCCTCCAATTCCCCATCCGGCTTTTTGAGCAAATGTTGCAGCTGAAAAGACCAGGCCGGTAGAGCGTTGTCCCGTTTTCCATTCTGTATAATCAGCTGTATCGGCCAGCATGGTCCATAGTAACACCACTGCCGGTGCGTATGTGAACTTAGCCAGTATATTAAAAACATAGATAAGGGTATAGTCTCCGGCATCTGGAATGTATAATAAGGCAAAGAAAATCCCTGATAAAATGGTACTGCCCATAAACACGTTGCGGTTACCAAATCGTTTGGCCAATGGCTTGGCAATAGGTAATCCAACAATTAAAGCTATGCTGCTAACCACATTAAATAGCTGTACATTTTCTTCCGTACCTATGTAATACTTAAAGTAATAAGCAATGGATAAGTTCTGAAGCGCGAACATGATAAAAGAAACGATGCCTACCAAAGCCAGTATTAACCATGGTCGATTAGAACCTAAGTTTTTAAGATCAGACCATACTGATTGGTTTTGGCTAAGTGGTGGTGCAACACGTTCTTTGGTTGAAAAGAATGTTATCAGGAAAAAGACAACACTTAAAAAACCCAAAACCAACAAGGTGTATTGGTAGCCTTTGGCCTTGTCAACTGTATTATCATTGCCTCGCACATTGATGATTGTTTCTTTGGCATCAGCAGAAACGTAATGTACATCTTCACGAGCAAGAGGATATGGAATAACACCTGCCACTCCTTCTCGTGCCTTTATGCCTGTTGAATCAAATGCGATAATATTATCACCGTAATCCAGGGTATCGTTTTCTGATGGACTGACCACCACATAGAGAAAACCTTCAGCAGAATTGGCATCCTTATCTTCAATTGAGTAAACCAGGGTATCAATACCCACAAAGCCAGGCTTTATCTGATAATGAATACTATCGCTATTGATCACTTCAGCCGTCCCTCCTTTTGTTGGTTGACTTACAATATTGGTGGTAAACTCCCCTTTACCAAAATAGATAGCCATAGACAAGGCTAAGCCTGTAACAATTAACTGTCCTGAAAAAGCACTGATAAAACGATACGTATTAATACCGGCCCGTTCATTGGAATCAGATGTCATTACTGCCATCAATGATGAATATGGCAGGTTGATAGCAGTATAGGCTGTCATCAACATAAAGTAAGTCACAGCTGCCCAAATTATTTTACCGGTTTGATTCAGGTCGGGCGTTGTAAATGTTAAGACAGCCAAAATTGCGTACGGTACAGCTGTGTAGAGAATATAAGGTCTGAACTTCCCCCAGCGTGTATTAGTGCGGTCGGAGATAATTCCCATCAAGGGGTCATTGATCATATCCCACACACGAGCAATCAGCATAATGGTACCTGCTGCAGCAGCTGATATACCAAAGGTGTCTGTGTAAAAAATAAGAATCCAGAAACCTACCATATCCCACACAAAATGAGAGGCAGTATCCCCTAAACTATATCCTAATTTTTCTTTGAACGATAATTTTGTTGCTGTTTTATTCATCCGGATTACTTATTTAATATTGAAGTTGTTTACTTCTGATAAATTCTCACATATTCCACTTCCATAGTTTGCGGGAAAGCCAGTGTGTCAATACCCTGCACACTACCCCAGGCTCCACCCACAGCGACATTAAGCAGCAGGTAAAACGGTTTTTCATAAGGCCATTTATCAGTTCCCAGCCCTTCATTTCCATAGGCAAAATATTGCTGTTCATCAACAAATGCTTTGAGTGTATCGGGCGTCCATTCCAGAATATAATTGTGAAATTGTGTATCAACATCCGGCACATTTATGGTAGCTGTTTGCTGAGTTCCGGTTTGCCACTGGTAATCTTTAGAATGGGCCGAAGCATGGATTACACCTAAATCGTGACCGACATGTTCCATAATATCGATCTCCCCGATATTGGGCCAGTCGCCGTCATTAAAGCTCCACCCACCTGGCATCATCCATATGGCCGACCAGGTTCCAACGCCTTTGGGCAGTTTAGCCCTTACTTCAACTTTACCATGTTTCCAGTCGGCTTTAGACATTAACCTTGCCGATGTGAATTCCTTATCCTCAAAAGACTCATTCAGAGCAGTAATATGCAATTTACCATCTTTCACCCAGGCATTTTCTTTACGGGCATTGGTATAATACTGTGCTTCATGATTGCCCCAGCCATGGGCATTGCCTTCCTGGTCATATACCCATTTGGTGGAATCCGGTAATCCTATGTAATCAAATTCATCCTGCCATACCAGCTTGTATTCATCTTTTGAGCAATTACAAGCTGCGATGGTCATCAACAATAATCCTGTTATTAGTCTATTAATTTTCCTCATGGCTTTTCATTTATATTATTCTCCCTGATGCTTTACTTTACCTCGTCGGGCGATTAAAGTCTCTCTGATATCATGTGCTTTTTCCTCAGTTAATGAATACTTCCAC
Organism: Bacteroidales bacterium; assembly: GCA_022361295.1. Lineage (GTDB taxonomy): Bacteria > Bacteroidota > Bacteroidia > Bacteroidales > Marinilabiliaceae > Carboxylicivirga. The sequence continues at coordinate 1,600 of JAKSBD010000567.1, read as the reverse complement.
ATGATTACAATAGCCATCAATGCAAATACAATTGGTATAATAATATCGGCCAATCGCAGGTTTACAAGCGCTTCAGCCGATTGAACACTGGCATTTTCATTAAAGCCAACCATTTTTAAAACAACGCCGCTTAAAGCAAAAGCCAGTCCGTTTCCTATTTTAACCATAAGCCAATACACGGCACCAAACATCCCCTCTCTACGTTTACCATTATTTAATTCATCTAAGTCACAAACATCAGCCGTCATTGACATCATCAATGTAAACAGCCCGCCAATACCAAATGAAATAAACGGCAATGGAATAAACATTAACCATGGATTGGATGGGTTAAAACACCACCACTTTAAAACATAGCCAATAATCGACAACCAGGTTGAAACAATAAAAGCATTCTTTTTACCAATTTTAGTTGATATTTTGGTAACGATGGGAATGATTAAAAAAGCTGTGGCCCCGGCATTTACAGTACTGAACCAGGGAGGCCAGGTACCGGCAGCTGTTATGCTGCCTTCAAACAAGTAATACAGTATAATGAAGTAAGAAAACTGAGCAATGGTTTGAAATCCGTTGAATATTAAAAAGGTGGAGCCACACAGTTTAACGAAAGGCTTACACGTTAATGTTTGAACAACAGCTTTCCATAACTCTTTCAGGTTTGAGGCCATGTTCTTCAGGCTAAGTTTCGATTCATCCTCAGCATTTGGCAATACCATTTCTTTACAGAACAGTGCCGGAAAAGCCCCAAGTATTATACTGAAACCACCTACCCAAAAAGACAAGACCCGAACTCCTTCTGTTGATTCCTCAAAAAAAAGCTCAGGATTTCCAATCAGAATCCAAAACCATGGTGCAATCATCCAGGCCATTTGTCCCAGAAACTGACCGGCTGCCATTAAGCGGGTTCGTTCGTTATAATCGGGGGTCATTTCATAACCCAAGCCAATAAAAGGGGTTGAATAGATTGTAAACGATATAAAGAATACAAACGACAGACTTAAAAAATAGATGAAGTTATAGGATTGTGAATTTTCAGGATATAATTGCCACAACACCATAAATGCAATTCCGGTCAGCATGCTGCCCACCAAAATATATGGTTTTCTTCTTCCCCAGCGAGAACGGGTATTGTCTGTAATAAATCCCATAACAGGATCTATAAGAGCATCGAAAATTTTTGGTAGTGCAGCTACCAGACCGGCCAATGCCGGATCCATTTTAAAGCCATAAATAAGGTAGAACATAAAAACTCCTAAAGCAGCAGGATAAAGGTTTATCGTCAGCTGCCCGGCTCCGTATGCGGCCTTTTGACCCCACGGTACTCTGTCTTCCTTTGCGGTTTTATATACGTTCATCGATTTTTTCTTTAGTTAGTTGATATGGATTTAGGGAATTTTTCATTTTAAGTAATCCTTCTATTGCATCATCACTTTTTTAGGGCTGCGATCAATATTAAATAAACCCCAATGCTTTTCAGCGCCTAATGGGTTATCTGGGTTGCCTTTCCAGTCTTCATCAAAAGCTTCAAAAAAGAAAGTGGTTATATTCATCTTGTGAGCCCAGCCCATTAATTCATTATAATATTGCAGTTGTTTCTCTT
>JAKSBD010000545.1 GCA_022361295.1 Bacteroidales bacterium | reverse complement strand
CATGCTGTTCCTGTTATTGCAGATGCTTATGTAAACGGTATTAAAGGTTTTGATGCCGAAAAAGCACTGGAAGCATGTATTTCAAGTGCTAATTACGATCGTTATGAAGGCATAGGCGAATATAAACAGTATGGTTATGTACCATATGAAACCAGCCATTACGGTGCATCCATCACTTTAGAGTATGCTTACGATGATTATGCTATAGCCCAATTGGCAAAAGCAATGGGTAATGATGATGTGGCCAACGAGTATCTAAAGCGTTCAGAGTATTGGCGTAACTTATTTGATAGTAAAACGGGCTATGTTCGCCCTAAAACAAAGGCGGGTGATTTCCTTGATAACTTCGATCCGCTTGATACACACGGCGCCGGATTTATTGAAGGTAACTCATGGAACTACTCTTTGTATGTGCCTCAAAATGTAAGTGGCTTGATAAATGAGATGGGAGGTAAGGAACGTTTCGCCGAACATTTGGACTCCTTGTTCACCATGCATATTCCTGATGCGTATTTTGAACACACTGAAGATATTACGCGTGAGGGTATTATGGGAGGTTATGTGCACGGTAATGAGCCGAGTCATCATGTAGCTTATATGTATAACTGGGCTGGTAAACCATGGAAAACGGCAGAGCGCGTACATGAAATCATGAACACCAAATATTTGAATAAACCCGATGGTTTATGTGGAAATGATGATTGTGGTCAGATGTCGGCCTGGTACATTTTCTCTTCCATGGGTTTTTATCCGGTATGTCCTGGTTCTGGTGAGTATGTAATTGGTTCGCCATCTCTTACTGAGGCAATTATTAATCTTGAAGATGGAAAGCAATTTATCATCAAAGCTAAAAATGCCTCTGAGAAGAACATTTATATTCAATCTGCTACACTTAACGGAAAAGCCTGGAATAAGAGTTATATCAGGCACGATGATATTGTTAAGGGAGGTGAGCTGATTTTTAAGATGGGTAGTCGTCCCGGAAAATCATGGGGTCTTGATCAATCATCTGTGCCCTATTCCAATAATCATGATTTAAAATGAATTTTTTACGATTAAGCATGAGACGTATAAATCGATTGTATCTCTTGATGCTTAAATCCTTAATCTAATTTATCAGACAATGAAATTATTAAAATATGCAGGCCATTTATTGGTCTGCACAGCCCTTCTTACGTCTTGTTCAAGGCAAATCCATAAGAAGGTTAAGCTAAGTGCACATAAGTGCTCAATAGAATCCAGTACGGATAATTCGCCTGTAGGTGAGGGTGTTACTAAGCTGGTGGATAATGATGTGTATTCGAAATTCTTAACGTTTAACCAATCGGTTACCATTACCATACAGCCAATTAAAAGTTCGCGCCTTACAGCTTATTGTTTGGTATCTGGTAATGATGAGCCCAACCGCGATCCTCATAGCTGGACACTGGAGGGCAGTGTTGACGGGGAGGATTGGACATTGCTGGACACTCGAAACAATCAGGTGTTTGAAGAACGAAATATGATTCGGCCTTTTGATGTATTGGTAAATGCCCAGTATGCATACTATCGATTCAATTTTTCAACCAATGGACATGACATTCTACAATTATCAGAGATTGAGTTACACGGTTACTGGGATACGAACGATAAGCGACCAATAGCACAGTTTACTGCCGGTAATGCTTCATTTTTTGATGAAGGAGTAGTACAGTTTAAAAATGAATCGGAGCAGGGAGAGCATTATTTGTGGTATTTCGAAGGAGGTTATCCTGCGATGAGTACTGATGACAACCCTTTAGTTGAATACAACTCACCAGGTAGGTATCCAGTAAAGCTGATTGCTAATAACAAGGAACATTCTGATACTATACATATCAATGACTTTGTAGTTGTTAAAAGAAAAGGAGGCTGGGACTACTTTCGATATCCGCAGATAAACTTTGTAAACCAAACACTTGGTGGTAACGGTGACCTTTATACCGAACTTGTACCAAAGCCTCTTGATCTGATAAATCAGGTGAGTCTGGATGTGTGCCGGATCTTATATCGCAGTGTTGATGAGGTGGATGTGCTTGAGGTTCTTGACTATTCCATCGAAGATATTGAAACTATTTCTGCCAAAGGGGGCAATGCGCCACATATTAACATCTTTTTCAGTTCAAGTTACCTAAAGAAGAAGAAAGGTATTTTAAGTGATGAGGAATTAATTGCTGAAATAGTAGGTGTGTTGTACCATGAGCTGGCACATGGTTATCAATATTCGCCTATGGGTGCAGGCGGGTATGCCACAGGGACTGACTATTTTGGCATGATAGAAGGAATTGCCGATTATGTTCGTTTAAACGCAGGCTATTCCAGTTACGAATACAGAAAGCCGGGCGGTCACTGGAATGATGGTTACAAAACCACTGCCTTTTTTATTGATTGGCTGCACACAAAGGATACAGACTTTGCCTATAAACTAAATCAAAGTGCAAAAACAATCGTCCCCTGGTCATGGGATCTGGCATGTCAAAATATCCTATCTGTTCCTGTTCAAGACTTATGGAATGAATATCAGGCATACCTGAACAATGAATCAACTAATTAATCAAATCTTAAATCAAACGTAAAATGAAAAAAACACTATTGTATTCAATGATGGCTGTTTTGGTACTGCTGGTATCATGTCAGGAAGAAGCCGAGTTCAGTATTGAACATCTGAAAACACCACTACAGGCTAAGTTCTCTGCTGATAAAAGCCGTGTTTTAATAAGTGAAAAAGTCCAGTTTACCAGTTCCTCAATTGGAGCCAGTAAATATGAGTGGAGCTTTGAGGGGGGACAACCATCAACTAGTGTTGATGAAAATCCGGTAGTCTCCTATGCGACCGCAGGTGCTTATAAAGTATCCTTAACAGTTAAGGATGGAGCCGAGCAAAACATCATCGTTGAGGAAGAATTTATTACTGTGTATGGCGAAGAATGTTGGAAGGATGTGGTTATGCCTGCCATCAATTTCAAAAATACTGCAGCTGATAAAAGTCTGTATGAGCAGATTGTTCCTGATCCGGAGCGATTAATCCAAACAGCTTGTTTTGATGTGGCTCGCTGGTTATTTGTTTGTCCCGATGAGATGGATGAACTGCATACTATTGATTATACTGTTGAAGACAATGATGGCATTTCTGCCAAAGGAGGTCAGGCACCCCGAATTAATATCTTTTTCAGTGCCACATATTTACAAAGCTGCAAGGACAAAGGCACGACAGATGCTGAGTTACTGGCTGAAGTAAAAGGTGTTTTGTATCACGAAATCACCCATGGCTATCAGTTTTCTCCCCAGGGAGCCGGCAATTATCAGCAAGGTGATGATTTCTTTGGATTTATAGAAGGTATGGCAGACTATGTGCGCTATGTTAGTGGTTACTTAACAACCAGTGACAGAAATGCCGGTGGTCACTGGAATGATGGGTATAAAACGTCAGGTTTCTTTATCGATTGGTTACATTCTAAGAATCAGAATTTTCTAAATGAACTAAATCATTCTGCCAAAACCATTAACCCATGGTCATGGGAGGCTGCTACAAAGAAAATTACCGGTAAATCGGTTAGTTCTTTATGGAATGAATACCAGCAGGATATTGAAAGTGGTAAAATTGAAGAAATTGATGAACTGTTAAAGCGGATGCGTGCCGGCGAAGAAGTTGACTTTGGTGGTGATGAAGTTCCAGTAAACTTAGTGGATATAACTGATCAAAATCCAACCGTTACTTATCAGGCTGAAGAATTTGATTTCTTTGACTGGGGATTGCCTGAGTTTGCATATGACAATGATCCCGCAACGGCGTTTTTTAATATGAATAACACAACCTGGTATACGTTTGAAACAACAAATTCATATAAAGTTACTAAAGTAGCCATTACTGCTACTGCCAACATATTAGGTATAGACTATGTATTCACACCTGATGAATTTGTGTTGTATGGGTCAAACGATGGAGAGAACTGGGCGGAAATCACAATGGTTGAAAGTACCGGTATTGTGAGTTTTGAAGAGCGGAAGGAGTTTGTTTTTGAAAATACAGAATATTATAAGTTTCATAAAGTAACACTTGCTGCAGATATAGAAGAGGGTGATAATAAGCGAATAATGATTGGTGAACTTGAGCTCTGGGGCAAAGCTGAATAAAAAATAAGAGGTATTAAATGTAGGTGGATTATAATACCAAATGTATTATCGGAATGATTGATAAATAAGTTGATTTATTAAGGGCTTCAACAATGAATAAAATTGATATATAGCCATAGCTACATTGATTTTTTATGAAGAAGTAGAAGCTTTAAAGAAACAATTTATATCAATCATTTGATGATATTT
>JAKSBD010000566.1 GCA_022361295.1 Bacteroidales bacterium | reverse complement strand
GGCAAAGCAGAGAATCATTGTTATAAGTAATTTCATTTTTAATCTATTAGGTTATTAAACTGTGAGACATTAGATCTAAAACATAAGACTGAGAACAGATTCATTTCACACATCCAAAGCTCATCCGATGACTAACTATCACCGGATGAGCAGGGTCAAACAACCAGCCGCAACATGCGGCCTTTCATGTGAGGCTCAGGAGAATGTAATACCCGCTAACCGTTATGGAATTCCAGGAGACAGCTTAGCAGGCATGCACTCTGTTTTTTAGTAAAATGATATTTTAATGTTGTTTACCGGTCAATTGATAGTATGATTCAGCTAAAAAAAATAGCACAACACAAAACTGTAAAACAGTAATAGAGTAATACAATTATTGACCATGATTTATACAATCCGTCGGGTGGCCGGACTGTCATTGATAGTTTGTTTTTTTTCATAACTTTGTTGGTGTTTATAATTAGTGTATTCCTGATAAGGGTACATATTCTATAGGAGGGTGCGCCAACACCCTCTTATTTTTTCCTATCGTGATACGTAAATAATTTTATTATCTTGAATATTAATGGATACTGACATTTCTTCGATCATAATCTTCAGGATGTTAGACATATCTTTATAACGCGGCAAATCACCGGTGAACCTCATATTCTTTATACCTTCGTCGGTAAAAACAATTTCTACATCATACCAGCGAGACACTTTCTTCATGAAAGACTCAAGTGATTCATTCCTAAACTTAAAGCGTCCGTCTTTCCATGACGTATAAAGCCTGGTATCAACCTCTTGTTTGCTTGTCTCTTTCGTCACGGTATTAAGGATTAACTGCTCATCGGGTAGTAAAACATCTGCGACTGATTGACTGACATTGCCGGCATGAATCATAACCTTACCTTCCACCAGTGTCGTAATAATATGATTATCCGTTGTATAGGCTGACACATTAAATGCAGTGCCCATCACCTTAATGGACTGATGTTCGCAATCAACTATGAAGGGTTTCTTTTGATCAGAGGATACTTCAAAGTAGGCTTCTCCTTTCAGTTGTACTTTTCTTTCATTATCTGTAAAAAGTACAGGGTAAGTCAATTCACTTTCTGAGTTTAACCAGACTTTAGTTCCGTCAGCAAGTTGCAACTGGTATTCTCCTCCACGGGGTACAATCAAAGTATTGGAAGAACTAATTTCTGAAACAGCTTTTTCCTCATTGTCATACGATAAAATGCCTTCTGTATTAACAATGGAAACATCTCCATCTTTTATCTGAGTTAAATCATCCTCTGTTAAATCATAGATTTCACCACTATCTACTATTAAGGTGGCATTAGTAGTGCCGGGTTCAATATGAGATTCTGCAATGCTTTGATATTTTTCCTCATCAAATACTACCTGGTGGGTATAAAAAAATGTAAAACCGATGATCAAAACAGCCGCTACCGATGCAATAACTTTGTATACTCTAATTCTCTTATTTTTAGATGCCTGCCTCGCTTTTTGCATTGCACGGATAAAACGCGACCACTGCTCTTCCATATTGATATGGTCCCTTTCTCTACTCCATTCATTAAAGGCTTCAGCATTTAAGATTTTACTTTCAAGTATTCTGTTCTCTGCCTTAGCTTCCCACCTGCTAAGCTGAGCCTTTTGGTCATCATCCAACTCATCAAGTACCTTAGCTGCCAGTAATTTTGAATATTTTATATGATCCTTAATCGTTTTCATTTTTCTAATTAACAGTAGTAATAGCTATCCATTACCTGAATACTTCCAGTGCCTTCTGCTACAATCTACCCAGACACTAATTCTAAATCTCAAACTCCAATGCACTTTCTGATAGCTTACTATTTTTTGGTACACGACGCACAAATGATAGCTTGCGGGTGACAAGAGGAGAAAAAAAAATTAAAAATTCCTGATAGCAGTCATTAATAGAAACACAACAAAATGATTACCAATACTCTTCCTCAATGCCTTATAAGCACGTTTTTTTACCGTTTTTATGGTATTTAAAGAGACACCCAATTCATCTGCTATTTCAACACTAGTATACCCTATCATGCTCAGATTAATAACCTGAGCAGCTTGGGGTGAGAGATTATCAATGGCATTATGCAATAACTGGTATGTTTCTTCGCGCAGTACCTCATTCATTACATCTATTTTAGGCAGAGCTCCTTTACTTATATCAGCAAAGTAACTCACCCTGGATTTCTTTCTTAAATGAGTAAGGCAAGCATTTTTTATCAATACATACAAATACGCACGGAGTGAATCTTCACTGGTAAATTCTTCCTTGTCGTTTTCCCAAAGCTTAATAAAAGCTTCCTGAGCAATATCCTGCCCTTTGTGTCCGTCTTGTAATATTCGGGTAGCAAGCATGCACACAGAGGGATAAAGACGATTAAAAATCTCTTTAAATGCCGGGCTATTGTATTCTATAGATTTTCCTGATAGATTCATTAAAACCAAATCCTGCTGTTAAACTTATTTTTACAGCTACAAATTTAGATTTAACAAAACTTCTGTATATCAGCATAATTAGTAATTACTATACCAATTTTGCGTATTTTTAAAAGATTTTTCACATTTTTCCATTAACATATGGCACTAAATACTAATCTCTTAACTGTTTTTTTTTCGTACAAAACCAATAAAATGAAATTTTGTACGCATTGCTTTCTTTTTCAAAGATCACACATTGATTTTTAATCAATCGCTTTGATTCGTAATCGGTATTACTTTGTAAATTGCGTAAAACAAACTGAAATAGATTATTGCCAAACAACATGTTGCGATTCAAAATCACGAAAACAGAAACTCAACTGAATGAATTAGCTGATCAATTGGGCGGAACAATTGAGAATAATATCATGGCCGTACCTAAGCATCTGGGTAAAGGCCAGATCTCAAGAAATCAACTGGTCAAAGGCATTATCCTTCAGGATGGAGAATTTAACCTGTTTCAGGATTTTATCATTAATCGAAAAGTTGATGAGGATGAAAGCATACATCATTTCTCATTAATATATGTCTTTAATCAACCCAATTATATCTATACCCGGAATGAATCAGACGAATCTGGCATTCAGAATTACCTCTTATTCTTCAACAAACATTACTCTGCAGACGAAAGATGGAAGAAGAAAAACCCTATGGCCAATGCTGAATTGTGCTCAAGCACCAGCACATGCTACTTCTTGTCAATTGCAGAGAGTTTGCTAGACTAGTTTTACGAGACAATGGAAACGAAGGAACACGCTCTTACCAAGTTCGCATCGCGATCCTTGGTGTTGATCTGCAATCGAAATTCGTAAAGCCTTTTATTTGCTACTCCCAACACAGTTAGAAGGCTTCGATCCCATTCCAGTTCCACTGCTGCCTGCCTTTCTTCAGGTGTAATGGCAAGCTGGCTCCTGGATGCAAATGAACGGATGCGAACCTAAGTGCACAGAAAAAGCACTATTCATTGCTTGTCAAATTGTTACTTTCCCTTGACACTTGAGCCCGCTTGAAAGAGGAT
>JAKSBD010000560.1 GCA_022361295.1 Bacteroidales bacterium | reverse complement strand
ATGAGAGAAGTCAAAACGAAGGTAATCAGGGTGTACCAATGAACCCTTTTGCTCAACGTGCCCACCCAATACTTCACGCAAGGCTTCATGCATAAGGTGAGTAGCGGTGTGATTGTTGGCAATGTTTTGTCGGCCCTGTTTATTAACAACTGCTTTAAAAGTGCCATTTAATTCAGTTGGCAATTTCTTGGCGATATGCACAATCAGGTTATTTTCTTTTTTCGTATCGATGATAGATAGCTTTTCATCGCCGTGCTGTATATAACCGGTATCACCAACCTGTCCGCCACTTTCGGCATAGAAAGGTGTGATGTTGAATACTAACTGATATAACTCCTTATTCTTCTGCTTAATCTTGCGATAGCGTGTAATAAATACATCCGACTCCAGGTAATCGTAGCCGATAAACTCTTCGCGGTCATCTTGCTGAAGCACTACCCAGTCGTCTGTTTCAATAGCTGAAGCGTTACGCGCACGGTCTTTTTGCTTCTGCATTTCACCTTCAAACTCCTCGCGGTTTACTACCAGATCATTCTCCTTAAGGATAAGTTCTGTTAGGTCCAACGGGAAACCAAAGGTATCGTACAATTCAAAAGCAACAGCACCATTTACCACATTGTAGTTCTTAGCTTTGGTCTCAGTCATGATTTTATCCAGCATGCTGATTCCGGTTGCCAAAGTGCGTAAGAATGACTCTTCCTCTTCTTTAATTACTTTTTCAATTAATGTCTTTTGAGCTTCTAACTCAGGGAAGGCATCACCCATGGTGGCAATTAGTGTGTCAACTAATTTATAGACGAAAGCCTCTTTGCTGTTGAGGAATGTATAGCTGTAACGAACAGCACGGCGTAAAATACGACGAATCACATAACCTGCCTTGTTATTTGATGGTAACTGGCCATCTGTTATTGAGAAGGCAATGGTACGTACATGGTCCGCCACAACGCGCATGGCAATATCAATCTCATCGCTTTTGCCGTATTCAAATCCTGATAGATCAGCAATTTTGTTGATGATAGGGGTGAAGACATCACTATCGTAGTTGGATGATTTACCCTGGATAACGCGCACCAAACGCTCAAATCCCATACCTGTATCAACATGCTTGTTGGGTAGTGGTTTTAGTTCGCCGTTTGACATGCGGTTAAACTGGATAAATACCAGGTTCCAGATCTCGATCACCTGATCGTGATCCATATTTACCAGTGTCTTGCCATCCACTTTAGCGCGCTCATCGTCGGAACGCATATCAATATGAATTTCGGAGCAAGGACCACAAGGGCCTGTTTCGCCCATCTCCCAGAAATTATCCTTCTTGTTTCCGTTGATAATGCGCTCTTCTGAAATCCATTCTTTCCATGCATCAGCAGCTTCATCATCACGACCCACGTTATCTTCTTTGCTACCTTCAAAAACGGTAACATATAAACGGTCTTTTTCAATCTTTAATACATCAGTCAGGTATTCCCAGCCCCAGGCAATGGCTTCTTTTTTAAAGTAATCGCCAAACGACCAGTTACCAAGCATTTCAAACATGGTGTGGTGGTAGGTGTCGTGGCCCACCTCCTCAAGATCGTTGTGCTTACCCGAAACGCGTAAACACTTTTGCGAATTAGTAACCCGCGGACTTTCAGCCGGATTGTTTCCCAAAAAGATATCCTTAAACTGGTTCATCCCTGCGTTGGTAAACATGAGAGTAGGGTCATTTTTTACCACCATTGGTGCCGATGGCACCACCTTATGTTGCTTAGAATTAAAGAAATCCAGAAAACTCTTCCTTACTTCAGAGGCCGTCATCATATCTCGTAAATTTTATATCAAGGTGTTATGTACAATAAAAAACCTTGCAAAGTTAGATTATTTAAGTAATTTTGGGGCGATTAGTCCCTAATTTTTCTAATTAAAAAAGTAAAACACCTGCACTATGTCAAAAGTTAAGTATCGTTATAATCCAGAAACGCTTAGCTACGATAAAATTGATAAAGGTTTTAAATATTACGGCTCCAGAGTATCCATCTACTCATTGTTTGTTTTGTTGGTTGGTATGCTGAGTTTCTTTATATATCCTCATATTATCGAGAGTCCTGTTGAGAAGCGTTTAAAGAATGAGAATAAGCAATTATTGTCGCAATACGATATTATGAATAAGAAGCTGGACCAGCTGGAATTGGTTTTGGAAGATATTGAGTTACGCGATGAAAACATTTACAGAACCATTTTTCAGGCAGATAGCATTCCTAACAGTATTCGTCGTGCCGGTTTTGGTGGTGTGAACCGTTACCAGCATTTAGAGAGCATGGACAATGCTGAGTTGGTAACATCAACAGCCAGGCGATTGGATATAGTCATGAAGCAATTGTATGTGCAGTCTACTTCCTTTGATGAGGTAATTGGACTGGCAATGCGTAAAGAAGAAATGTTGCGAAGTACACCGGCTATCATGCCAATTGCCAATAACGATTTAAAACGTACCGCATCGGGTTGGGGCTATCGTATTCACCCTATTTATAAGGTGAAGAAATTCCATGAAGGAATGGACTTCTCAGCACCTATCGGAACAGATATTTACGCCACAGCCGATGGAAAAGTAACGAAAATTACAACTGAAAAGACCGGTTACGGGAAACGCATTGAAATAGATCATGGCTTTGGTTATAAAACGCTTTATGCTCACCTTGACAAGTTTAATGTAAGACGAGGACAAAAGGTGAAGCGGGGTGATGTAATTGGTTACGTTGGTAATACAGGGGGTAGTACCGCGCCCCACCTGCATTACGAAGTACATGTTAAAGGTAAGAAGGTGAATCCTCAACACTATTATTTTAAAGAGGATCTGACAGCAGAGCAATATGATAAGATGATTCAGATTTCATCGAATTCTAACCAGACCTTTGACTAGTATTGCGAATTAATTGAATGTTTACGAATTAAACGAATGATACAGAGCCCTGCAACAGCAGGGCTTTTTTGGTCTGCCTGTATGCCTTAGGTAGTAGGTAACCGGTGGCACTTTAAACCTTAAGTTTTGATGTAATATGGTATTAAACAATTTTCAGCTGATAATAAAAAAGGTGACCTCAAGGCCACCTTATGTATCATATATGGAATTAAAAATTCATTCAAAGAACTATTCTTCCAGCTTGTCTAATTCAACAGCTAACTGATCTACCAATATGTCTAACTGATTAATAACAGCCATAATGGTTTCTTCTTTAGTTAAGTCAACACCTGCTTTCTTCAATTGCTCCATTGGGTGATCATTACCACCTGATTTCAATAAAGTGATATAACGCTCAAGAGCTGCCTGGCGATCTTTCTTTTTGCCTTCGGTTACATCTTTATATATCTGTGCTGACGATGCAAAACAAGTTGCATACTGGTAAACATAGAAAGGTGAATTGTAGAAGTGAGGAATACGTGTCCAGGCATAGCCCGAATACATCGTTTCTTCAGATACATCGCCATAATACGTATCTGCCAGTCCTTTCCAAATGTTGGTTAAGATATCAGCGTTAACAGGACGTCCCTGCTCAGCTAATGTATGCACCTGGTACTCGTAATCAGCAAACATGGTTTGTGCATAAAAAGTACCGATAATACCTTGAATAGCCTGATTTAATAACGCAATGCGCTCTTTTGGATCCTTGGTTTTCTCCATCATGTAATCCAATAATAAACGCTCATTGAAAGTTGAGGCTACTTCAGCTACAAAAATAGTATAGCTGTGTGTTGCAAAAGGCTGTGTTTCGTTTGACAGGGTAGTGTGCATCGTATGGCCCAACTCATGTGCAAGGGTGAATACATAATCAAGTGTTTCGTCATAGTTTAACAGCATGTATGGGTGAACACCATAAACACCTGCTGAGAAAGCACCTGAACGCTTACCGGGATTTTCATAAACATCCAGCCATCCGCTTGAAGTAGCTGTTTGAAGCTTGGCCTGATAGTCCTTGCCCAACGGTAGTACTGACTCTGTAACAATTTCCACTGCCTCTTCATACGGATACTTCTTATTGAAGTCGGTCAGGCTTAATGAGCCATCGAAGCCATAATACTTTTCAAGACCAAGAACCTTCTTACGTAGTTTAGTATACTTCTGAAGTGGTTCTGTGTGCTTTTTAACTGTATTGATCAGGTTTAAATACACTTCTTTAGGAATGGCGTTTCCTTCAAGAGCAGCATCAAGGCATGTCGGGTATTTCTTAGCTCTTGCATTGGCCCAATCCGATTGTACGATACCATTATAAATGGCAGCATAGGTATTTTTGTTCTTGTAATAAACATCGTAAAAGGCTTCATAGGCTTTACGACGGTCTTCCTGGTTTTTGTTGTTGGTTACTACATGTGAGTAGCCACCAGGTGTTACTTTTACTTTTTCACCATTTGATAATTCCACTTCAGGGAATACAACATCAGCTGTTGAAAGTGCAGTAAATACATCGCCTGCCGTACCGGATACCTGCGAGAAGTAAGAAACCAGTTCTTCCATTTTCTCACTTAGTACGTGCTTTTGCAGACGGTACATGTCTGTTAATTCAAACTCATATACTTTCAGGCCTTCGTTATCGGCAATCCATTGTTTCATGGTAGCCTCAGGTATCTGAATCATTTCAGGAGCCATCCATGACATAGATACACCAAACTGGGCAAACATTAACTGTACCTTTTGTAGTTTACCCTGCAACTCGGTGTTACGCGTGTCAACGGTACTTTGGAATGAAACAAACTGATAAGCTTTGTAGGCTTTCTTCATTAAGCTTTCCTGCAAGCTCATCATGGCCAAAAGGTTATCGGCACTTTCTCCCAGCTTTCCTTTGAAGGTTAGCATTTCGTCCATATCCTTTTGGATGGCTGCTAAATCAGCTTCCCAGGCATCCCAGCTTTTGTAGATGTCATCGAAATTCCACTTGTATTTGTCAGGAATCTCTTCTCGTGTTTTGTAATTAACCTGTGCAATTGTTGGTAACAAACATGCAACAGCTAAAATGCATACCAGTGCAATTTTTTTCATAGTAATTTGTTTTGTGTGATTTGGTTTAAGACAAATTATGGGACTGTTCTTAAATCAAGAGAGACCACCACTCCTCCGGTAACTGGGGAGGAGAGTGGTTTTGCAGTGTGTATCTTTTGGGAGACACAGATTATTTAATAATAACCTATGTCTCAATATCACTCATTCAACAGACATTAACCTGAGTTCGACATTAAATTTCGACCTCAGGTTATTATTTGATGCCCAATTTCTTTTTAATTGCCTTTGGAATAGCGTCTTTATGAACCATAATGGCAACAGTATGCAGGCGCATATAACTTTCAGACATATATAGGTAACCTTCGTAACCTCCACGGCCGGTTCCCCAGCTGTTCTTAGTCTTGTAATATGGTGTGCCGTTCTGGTCTTTTGATAAACCGGTGATGTGCATTAAATGGTCATCAGTTGATTGCCATGATAAAAATGCTTCCTGGCGTACTTCAAGTGTAATTTCTTTTTCCTCCTGTGGAGCAAAACCTTTTTCTTCATCAACAGGAACAATAGCTGCACCCATTTTGTGAGAAAAGAATTTTTCACTTACATCACCATCCCATACAAAAGAGTAGTCATTTGCCAATGCATTATCCATCACTTCCATTAACTCATCCAAAGGAAGGTTGTAATATAAATCATCGCTCCAGTTATCCGGCACTTCAAGGTTAAAGGCTTTATAATACGGGTGATGTGTGTATGATGTTAATTCTACATAATTATCAGCATCAATTTTCATTTCTGCAGCAAATTCCTGTGGCGTTTTGCCGTCCACCATTTCAGGAACTTCACCTAAATAAATGTCTAATATTGCACCTTGCACTTCATACCAAACCGGTGAAGGAGAAGCTTTACGACCTTTGATGTAATTGTCTAAAAGAGCTTTTTGTGAAGAAGCTAATTCAGAGTGATTATGTGGTTTTGTAATATCGCGACGTCCCGGGTAAGCCTCTTCAGTTGCGATACCATATTCACGAACCACTTTCGTTACGTCGTGGGCCTGACCACCTTCACTGAAGTTGCCCTTACCATGTGCCATTACATATAAACGCGCTTTCTCAGGGTAAGCGTAACGAACAAAATACATTTCTGAAAGATCCAGTTCAGGACCTCCCTGGCGGATGATTTCTGTTTCAAGAAAAGAAGTGGTACTGTATGACCAGCAAGTACCGGTTCTGTCCTGACTTTTAACAGCTGTCGTTTTAATGTCGTGTACCGGCGTAAATTCAATTGTGCTTTTTTGTTCTTCCTGTGCCGATGCTCCAAAAGCAATTGCACCAGCCAGCATTAATAATGTTAGTTTCTTCATGATTTACCTTTAATCTATTGTTTTAAGTGAACAGTCAATGGTCAATAAATTCTATTGACCATTGACTATCTGTTAATTTCTATTTCTTTCCTTCACTAACAGTTGCTTCAACTTCATCAACAGTTATTGGAATGCGATCGCCAAGAATGCGGCAGCCATCTTCGGTTACCAAAATATCATCTTCCAAACGAACACCACCAAAGTCTTTGTATGATTCCACTTTATCGTAGTTGATAAATTCAGTGTGTTTGTTTTCAGCTTTCCAGGTGTCAATTAATGCAGGAATAAAGTAAATGCCAGGTTCATTGGTAATACAGAAGCCAGGTTGCAATGTGCGTCCTAATCGTAAGGCAGATAAACCAAATTGACTGCTGCGTTCCATTTCATCCATATATCCGACCAATGTGTCATTGTAATCTTCCATATCGTGAACATCCAAACCAATCATATGTCCCAATCCGTGAGGGAAGAACATGGCGTGAGCACCTGCTGCTACAGCTTCGTCCACATCACCTTTCATCAGGCCAAGATCTTTTAATCCTGATGCGATAACACGTGCAGCTACCAGGTGAGCTTCTTTGTATGTTACGCCTGGTTTAGTAGCCTCGCGACTTATATTGTTGGCATCTACTACTATCTGATAGATCTCTTTTTGACGTTGTGAGAATTTACCGCCAACAGGAGAAGTACGTGTATGGTCGGTTGCGTAGTGTAAAGGTGATTCACTACCGCCATCGACCAATAACAAATCACCTGTTCTTAAGGTGTTGCTGTGGTCATGGTTATGAAGCGTTTCGCCACGTTTACTACAGATAATCGGGAATGATACCATTCCGCCGCCACTCATTGAAATACCTTCCATTGCACCGGTGATTTGCTGTTCAGAAACGCCGTCCTGTGCCATGCGCATAGCTGTAGTGTGCATTTGATAGGCAACAGCCATATGGCGTTCCATCTCTTCAATTTCGCATGGTTCTTTAATGGAGCGAATCTCAATACAGGCTTTTGTCAACTCCAATGATGTTTTCTCCTGTACCTCGTTATGACGGCATCCCAATAAGTCGGCCAGCCACATAATATTTTCACCACGATATGGTGGGTTGAAATGAACTTTACGTCCTGATTTCATGGCGTCAGTAATCATTTTAGCTAAATCAGCCATAGGGCGGGTATTCTCAACGCCAATAGAAGCGGCTTTTTCAACCATAGTCGGTTGAGGCCCCATCCAGATAATATGACCCAGTGAGATGTCATCGCCAAATAAGTATTCTTTGTTATTGTCAACATCAATGATGGCAGCATGGTCTTGTAAATCAATGCCAAAGAAATACAAGAATGTACTGTCCTGACGGAAATGGTAAACATTGTCCTTGTAATTCATTGGTACATCGCTGTTACCTAACATTAGAATAAGACCAGATTCGACTTTTTCTGCCAATCGCTTGCGTCTATTTATGTACGTCTCTTTTGAAAACATATTAATTGATTTTTAAAAATTGGATTTCAAGATAAGGTTTTTAATAACAAAGGGAAACGACATTTATCACCTAAGCACACAGCTCATATTTTGTGTCGGAATGTGATACTGTAAAACCTGATTTTGCTCAATTTGCATTTTGTCATGTATATGAACTAAATATGGTTGTAATTTCGCTCAAAACAGACATTAAAAAACTTAACATATATGGATACTAAAATGTTTCAGGAAGCGATATTAGAGGGGATTCCGGAGGTGTTGCCTACACCAAAGCCTTATGAGAAGAGCATTAACCATGCACCAAAGCGCAAGGAAATTTTAACTGAAGATGAAAAGAAACTGGCTTTACGCAATGCTTTGCGTTATTTTCCGGAGAAGGATCATGCTGAGTTAGCACCTGAATTTTTAGAGGAGCTAAATACTTACGGTCGTATTTATATGTATCGTTTGCGTCCTGATTATGAGATGAAAGCCCGTCATTTAGACGAGTTTCCTCATCAGTCGCGTCAGGCAGCAGCTATTATGCTTATGATTCAGAATAACCTGGATTATGCGGTGGCTCAACATCCGCACGAGCTGATTACTTATGGAGGTAATGGTGCCGTTTTTCAAAACTGGGCTCAGTATCGTCTTTGCATGAAATATTTAGCTGAGATGACCGATGAGCAGACCCTGGTTATGTACTCAGGTCACCCAATGGGCTTGTATCCGTCGCATAAAGATGCACCTCGCGTGGTGGTAACCAATGGTATGATGATCCCGAATTATTCAAAGCCGGATGATTGGGAGAAATTTAATGCACTGGGCGTAACACAATATGGTCAGATGACAGCCGGTTCATTTATGTATATTGGTCCACAGGGAATTGTGCATGGAACGACTATAACAGTGCTAAATGCAGGTCGTAAGATTTCAGGAGGTAAAACTGACCTGGCAGGTAAACTGTTTATTACTGCTGGTCTTGGTGGTATGTCAGGTGCCCAGCCAAAGGCAGGAAACATTGCAGGTGTGATCAGTATTACGGCGGAGGTGAACCCTAAAGCCACACATACACGCCATTCGCAGGGATGGGTTGACGAGGTTATTTCTGATCTTGATGAGTTGGTTGCCCGTGTTGAAAAGGCCAAAGCAGGAAAAGAGGTGGTTTCAATCGCCTACCAGGGTAACGTTGTTGATGTATGGGAGAAGTTTGCAGAGGAAGGCATTAAGGTAGATTTAGGTTCAGACCAGACATCTTTACATAACCCATGGGCCGGTGGTTATTATCCTGTTGGTTTATCATTTGATGAGTCAAATCAGATGATGGCTGATAATCCTGAGTTGTTCAAAGAGAAAGTACAGGAAAGTTTATGTCGTCACGTTGCTGCAGTTAATAAATGTACTGATCAGGGCATGTATTTCTTCGACTATGGAAATGCCTTCTTATTGGAGTCGAGCCGCGCAGGTGCTGATATCTTAAACGAGAAGGGCGACTTCAAATATCCATCGTATGTGCAGGATATAATGGGGCCTATGTGCTTTGATTATGGTTTTGGTCCTTTCCGTTGGGTATGTTCAAGTAACGATCCTAAGGATTTGGAAACAACAGATAAGATAGCTACTGATGTATTGGAAGAGCTGATGAAAGAATCGCCGGAAGAGATTCAGCAACAGATGGCTGATAATATTCTTTGGATTAAAGAAGCCGGTAGAAATAAAATGGTAGTTGGTTCACAAGCTCGTATATTATATGCCGATGCTGAGGGACGTATGCGTATAGCAGCTGCTTTTAACAAAGCTATAGCCGAAGGACGCATTTCGGCACCGATTGTATTAGGACGCGACCACCATGATGTATCAGGTACGGATAGCCCATACCGTGAAACATCAAATATCTATGACGGTTCACAATTTACAGCAGACATGGCTGTTCAGAATGTTATAGGTGATTCGTTCCGCGGGGCTACCTGGGTGTCCATCCACAATGGTGGAGGTGTAGGCTGGGGAGAAGTAATGAATGGCGGTTTCGGTATGGTGTTGGACGGAACGGATGATTCACACCGTCGCCTGACGAATATGTTATTCTGGGATGTGAACAATGGTATTTCACGACGTAGCTGGGCACGTAACGAGGGGGCTGTTTTTGCCATTAAACGTGCTATGGAAGCCAACCCGAATTTAAAGGTGACAATACCAAATATGGCTGATGACCAGCTGATAGAAGGATTGTTTGAGTAGTAATGGATACTATAAAGTTTAGTTTTATGGGGCTTGCCGTTGGCAGGCCCTTTTTCGTATTCCACTTGCATGCAAAAAAAAAGGCCGCCATCCATATACATGAATGACAGCCATTGAAATATTTGAGGAAAAATCTGATTACTTCTTAATCACTTTTTGAGTAGTAGATGTACCGTCTGTAAATTCAACTTGTAAGATGTATAAGCCAGCAGGAACATCCGCTGTTTCAATTTGACCATTGAATGCAGTAATGCTTTTCACCACCTGACCTGCAGTATTAAATAGACGAACTGTTTTAATGTCGGTTGCAGAATCGATTATTAGTTCATAATCAAATGGATTAGGCCCGACATTTAGCTGCGCTTTTACAGTTGTTGAAATATCAGTTGCTGTTACGACTTCAATAGTATGTCCGCTATTTGAACTAAATGACATTTGAGGATTTCCTTCATGTTCCGCTCTTAAGGCTGTCATTTTCAATTTCTGACCAACAGTATAAACTGTTGAAGTGACACGCCAAACACCATATATCTTTAATTGAGCATCATTACTATCTTTAATTACAAGGTAGGTTACTGTACCATAGGTTGGATTTACCGAAACTTCAATAACTTCCCCTGTTATTGTTGCAACAGTACCATTTTCTAATGTTAAAAGCTCAGCAATTGAAGCGCAATTAACCGGAAATGAATAAGTAGAACTTGCAATT
>JAKSBD010000717.1 GCA_022361295.1 Bacteroidales bacterium | reverse complement strand
TGTATAAAATCTATTTTAGTCATTGGTTAAATTGTTAACCTTTTGCTATCCTAATAAAAGGGAAATGCCTTCAAAAAAAGACACCTCCCTAACTAGGTTCCCGACTAGTTTGTTCCTTTAGTTGATGAGTTCCAGAGAAACCTGATCATTGTCACCAACAGTTTTATGTAATGAACGATTTGAATTTTTTAACGCTTTTCTAATTGGTATAACAAAAGTGAAACAAGCACCGCTTGTGGAGTTTCTATTTGGAAACGCCTCTAGTCGACCATCATGGATTTCGATCAAATCCTTACAAATCTTAAGGCCGATACCGGAACCATTTTCACCATCTGTTCCTCTTGTTGAATGAATAGTGGTTTGTTTTAAGTTTTCATTAAACTGTTTATAATCGTTAATGCCAATACCATTATCAAGAATATTAAAGCGAATGTGATGAAGTTCTTTCGTAACGATCAAAGAAATAAGCCCATCTTGTTTACAGAACTTTATACTATTGCAGATCAAGTTTCTTAAAACTGTCTGAATCATCCTTATATCTGCATTTAGCTTTTGAGATCGGGCCACTTCAAACTGTAATCTAATCTCAACGTTTTTTAGCCTGGCTTTCCCTTTGATATTATTAATGACTTCATAAATACAATTGACGATATTAAATTCGCTTAATTCAACATGTTGCTTCTTGCACTGTCCCCAAGAAATTAAATCATTGAGCATATCATGTGTGACATGAATTGATTCGTCGAGGTGTTCGAAATATTGTGCTGATTGAATATCCATTTCCAGATTCTCTTTCAATAAATCCATAAAACCAATAATGCTTTGAAATGGTGTTTTTAAATCATGTGAAATAATCTCAAAAACACGTGTCTGGTGTAAAAGTGCTCTTTCTAAATCTACTGACTTCATTTTCAGTTCTGCATTTAGTTTCTTAATGTATTTGACTGAGTTATCTTTTTTGGTAATTACATTAAAGTAGTTTTCCAGAAGAAAGTAACATGCAAAGGAAAGGACGAAATGAACGGCTACTGTCTGAGTCAGTGAAGCTTCCAATTCCAGTTTTTCCGACAATACCATTACGATTAGGTAACTGCACAATGAAATGGAAGGGATAATAAAAGCAAACCTTGTTGATAAAGAATAAGAAGCATATAGGGTTAACAAACTAACAAACATGGTAATGCGGGAAAAACCCCACAGAATATGAGGATGATTATAATTGATAATGGGAAGAATGAAAAAGTCTATGGCTAAAACAATAATCAGTATATAATTAGAAACCACATGACTAAATATATCAAAATAGGCCAGCAAAATTAAGGGGACCAGAATACACAATAATATTATATTATCAACATGATCATTGGCATACTCTTGAATATGGAGTAAATCAATCAAGCAAGTAATACAAACAACAATTGCGAGAGCAAAGAATAAGTGCTCTTTTATTTTTTCCATGATAATGTTCCCTAATTTGCCGCAAAGAAATATATATATGCATTATAATTCGATATAAACAGGTTAGCAAAAGGTTAGCATGAATGAATTGTATTGATATTTCATTTTTATAAATGTGCCTGCTTAAGGCAAGGCTACACTTCGACATTCCAGAAAAGAAAATAACTGATTGGGTAATTTCTCATTAATGAGTCAAAAAACCACTCAATTTTTGAGTGCGACCATACAAATTCGCGTTGAATTGCCGGCAATAAAAATTTATTATATTCTACACTTTTTTTTCAACTGCCTCTGCAATTGTGATTGGTGTTTGAAATGACATTTATATTTTGTTTTAAAGTTCTATTTTCTAGCTGATAATGTTCTTATTTCTTTATTAATATCTTAATCACCTTACCTATATTTCCTTGTTGTATTTGAGCAAAATACACTCCATTGGTGAGGTGATTTAAATAAACAACTTGCTTATTCTTAACACTTTGTTTTGATATAGTTGTTCCACTCATGTTAATAAACTTGATGATAGCTTTACATTTTAATCCCTCTATTGTTATATAATTACTGGCTGGGTTGGGGGAAAGCTTGATTGTAGTAGCTTCCGATTGATTAATATTGGTTGGTATTTCTTCATAGAAAAGTGAAAAAGTATGGTCGCTATCGATACCAATAAAATTGTATGTCTCAGCTGGTTGAGTGTTTATGTCTTCACCATCAAGCAATAGTTTAGTATATGATGTCTGAGGCATTTGAACAGCAACATTACTGTTTAAATAATAGTAGTAATAAGTTTTACCGCTTACTGAATTATACTTTTCAAATACATCGGTACCGATAATTATTGGAAGGTCGTATTCTTCGTTATCACTTTGTACATTCACCTTATAAACTGCATATTTCCCATCTAACATATCTTGTTTTTCAGGCGTATATAAGTTATATGTAAAATCATATTCTCCCTGATTATCCCATTTATCGAGTATGATATCACTCAGTGCATTG
>JAKSBD010000410.1 GCA_022361295.1 Bacteroidales bacterium | reverse complement strand
GTGGAAATTCCCTGGCCACCAAAACAGCCTAAGCCAGCATATCCAAGATCATCGGCCATTATTACAATGACGTTAGGTTGTTGGGCTATATTGCTTCTGACACATCCGCCAGATACCAAAATTGCAAACAGGAATGTATAAATAAGAATTCTCATTGTATTATTTTGTCCAGTTGATTGATGCTGCTTGAACCTCTTGTGAGTTAGTGCCTATATAGATATTAAACAAACCACCTTCCCAATCATATTCTAATTTGCTGTTATAGAATTTCAGATCATCACAGGTGATAGTGAATTCAACAGTTTGTGTTTCGCCGGGTTGAAGCTGAATTTTTCTAAAACCCTTTAACTCTTTTACTGCTCTGGACACAGAAGCGGCCGGATCCTGAATGTACAGTTGAACGACTTCCTCACCTGCAGTTTTACCACTGTTTGTTACATCTATCTTAGCTTCTAATTTAACATTGCCCTTAAGTTGCTTGTTGCTTAGCTCGATGTTTCCATACTGGAATGTGGTGTAACTTAAACCATAACCAAAGGGGTATAATGGGGTATTAGGTACATCAAGGTATTTACTTGTGAATTTGTGGTTATGGTCAATAGGCCTTCCCGTAATTTTATGGTTATAGTAGATGGGTATCTGACCAACATTTCTGGGAAATGTCATTGTTAATTTTGCTGATGGATTATAATGACCGAATAAGACGTCGGCTATTCCGTTTCCTGCTTCAACACCTGCATGCCATGTTTCAAGTATGGCCGGTACATGTTGATCTTCCTGGCATAGTGCTAGCGGCCTGCCATTGGAAAGGACTAGAACCACCGGTTTGCCAGTGTTGAGCATCGCTTTGAGTAACTTTTGCTGGCATGCTGGTATACTTATGTCAGAACGGCTTGCGGCTTCACCTGACCAACTGCGTGGTTCACCCAATACGGCAACGATGACATCGGCATTTTTACTGATGCTGATGGCAGTGTTTAAAAGCCTTTGCGATTGTTTGGGATCAATAGTTATTTTTTTAGCATCCTTGTTTTTGTGTTTTCTATTGACATTCAGTAAGTAATCGTCTTCAGTGAAGTATGAACCACGGGCGTATTGTATTTGGGCTTTAGGTCCGGCCTCATTGATGATACCTTGCAATATGGTGACAATATCTGTGGTATCCCTCGTGCCGGCCCAGGTACCAAGCATATCTGTTCGACTGTTGGCCAATGGACCAACAACAGCAATGTTTAGGTTTTTCTTTAAGGGTAGAAGTTGATCGTCGTTTTTCAATAATACACACGAACGTGCCGCCAGCTCCCGTGCCTTGCTTTTGTGCTCCTCACAAAGCAGCACTTCTGATGCACGTTTCTTATCATGGTATTGGTAAGGGGCATGAAATAAGTCGAGTTTATATTTGGCTTCTAATACGCGACGGCAGGCAGTGTCTATCTCCTGTTCTGTTATTTTACCCTCTTTTAATGACTGACTAAGAGTGCCTATAAAGGATTGACCAACCATATCCATGTCAATGCCGGCTTTCAATGCTTTAACAGCCACTTCATTTAAATTCCCCACACCATGATTAATCATTTCATTGATGGCCGTAAAATCAGTAACTACAAATCCGCTAAAGCCCCATTGTTCCCTTAGCAACTCTGTCATCAGCCAGCGATTACCGGTAGCAGGCACCATGTCAATCACATTAAAAGCACTCATAGCCGATCCGGCTCCTTCGTCAAAGGCAGCTTTATAGGTTGGTAAATAATCCTGAAACATACTGATACGACTCATATCGACAGTATTGTAATCACGTCCTGCCTCTGATGCGCCATAAAGGGCAAAATGCTTAACACAGGCCATGATCGTATTAGCGGCAGATAAGTCATCCCCCTGGTAGCCCCTGACATAGGCTTGTGCAATGCGCGAGCCCAGCCAGACATCTTCACCGCCTCCTTCTGCTACACGTCCCCAGCGCGGATCACGGCTAATATCAACCATAGGTGAATAGGTCCAGTTAATACCATCGCAACTGGCCTCTATTGCCGATATGCGTGCCATTTGCTCGATTCGATCCAAATCCCACATGCACGACAAGGCCAGGGGAATGGGAAAGGTGGTTTTATATCCATGAATAATATCGCGGCCCGTTATAACGGGAATACCTAATCTGGATTCTTCCACCGATGCCTTTAAACTATTATAACCCCCTGAAGCTCCAATCAGACCTTGTTTAATATATTCGATCTTGCCTTCCCCCTCAGTGATAACAGGTAAATCTCCTACACCGGAAGATAAATTTAGCTGCCCGAGCTTCTCAGTCAGGCTCATTTCACTCATTAAGGAGTCGATAAATTGGTTCATGCTTTCCTGGCTATGCATTGAAAGTGGGATGATGACCAGCAAAGTGATTAATAGTTGTTTCATTTCTTTTTTTATGATGAAAATACATGCTCCGATCAAACAACAGGGTTTGATATTCCACAGTATAACTTTCAGATTTCAATTAGAAGGCCACATCAGTTGTTATATTACCCATACAAGGGATTTTGTTGCAAACTAATAAAATGGGATATACGCTATAAAACAGGTGGTTGCGAGCTTGTCTCTGCTTGTCGATCAGGTAGAATTTATTAAGCCAAAGAGCTACCTGACGGAGGACTGCAAGGTACCTTCTTCGGATCAACCTCGCTAACAGCGAGGTTGATCCGAAGCGAACCCGAAGCGAACCCGAAGAAATACCGAAGGAGGATCGAATTATTATCGAAGAAAATCTATAGAAGAATTGAAGAAAAACAGAGAGATGGTGTAGAAGTTGGTAGCAGCTGACCGTTAATGTTTGTCACACAAAATTGTTTTAATTATGAGTTTCTATGAGTTAAGTATTGTGATGATTTTTTTGAAAGATTAATTATTTCTAGTTTTGAGGACAGGTTTAAAACCATTCGTACTTTTGAAACAAGCCTTTCACATAACACAAGACTCTTTCCGGTATTTGTTCAAAAAATACTATCAGCCGCTCTGTGCTTTCGCCCGTCAGTTTGTTAGTGTGCGCGATGTGTGCGAAGATACGGTTCAGGATGCTTTTGCTTCGTTATGGGATGTACGTGGTGGTTTTAAAGAGGAAAAAGCTGTTAAGTATTACCTGTATAACTCGGTACGTAATAAATGCCTTAACGTTATCCGACACAACAAAGTAAAGGAAAAGCATTTAAATGAACTAGCTTTACCAACTGTAGATGAAGGTGTGATTGAAGAAGGGGTTTTCGCTCCAATTTATAAAGCTCTTTTGGATTTATCGCCACAAGAATGTAAGGTGATGCTGGGGGTGATGCACGGCCACACTAATCAGGATATAGCCGATGATCTGGGTGTATCCATCAACACTGTAAAAACGTTAAGGCAAAGAGCCTATAAAACACTGCGGGAGAAACTAAAGGGCATTCAATGGTTGCTACTTATTTTATTTGGGTAAATATTAGAGCGGTTTTATACGAAATCGGTTGACCGCTCGACAATTAGACGATTCGACAAATAAGCAAATCAACATTTTTTAAAAAAAACTTCAAAACCTGTCATCACTTTTTAATTTGTTGGTGCTTTATATTTAGTTGAAAGAATCCAAACGGATTATTACTTTAGATATATGGCAGCTAAAACAGACAATGAAACGATTATAGAACTCATTAACAAACAAATTAATGGGGAGCTCACAAGTGAGGAGCAAGTAGTGCTGGAAGACTGGTTGAAGAATCCGGCTAACCAAATGCTATATGATCGTCTCACTGATAAAAGATTAATTCTTAAAAAGCGCTTTGAATACGATGAATATAATGTAGATAAAGCCTGGCAAAAGGTGAATAAACGAATTTCACCAAAGCTGAATATCAGACGTTGGATTAGTTATGCTGCAGCCATTATACTGCCTTTAGCTCTATTTTATGTTGTTTATCAGCTTAGTGAGGTACCTCAGAGTAATACTAGTCCAATGGCAGAAAGTATTCAGCCTGGTCAGCGAAAAGCTGTTTTAGTATTGTCTGATGGGCAACAGGTAGAGCTGTCTGCTGCTGATACAACAATACAAACACATGCTATTAATATACAAATTGATTCATTGGGAGCCCATTACGAGGGAGGTGCAGGTAATAATGAGCAGCGATATAATACTATTCAAACTTCCCGGGGTATGGAATATAGCCTGAAGCTGGCCGATGGTACCAAGGTGTGGCTAAACTCAGAATCGAGTCTGCGTTATCCTGAAAACTTTACAGGTAATACCAGGGAGGTATATGCCAGTGGTGAGGTGTATTTGGAAGTGACTAAAAATAAAGAGAAGCCGTTCTATGTACATTTTAATGATAAACGTATTAAAGTGCTGGGCACTGAGTTTAATGTGAGAGCTTATCCTGATGAGACAGAGGATTTGGTCACCCTTGTTGAGGGAAGTGTAGCCCTATCTGCTGCCAATGATGAGGTGGTATTGAAACCCAATGAGCAAGCTACCTGCAGAGCTAATAAGGCCATTAAGGTAAATACTGTCAATACAACTCTGTACACCGCCTGGAAAGAGGGACGTTTTGTATACCGGGATGCGCCACTTGAACAGATAGTAAATGATCTGGCACGATGGTACGATGTGGAGATATTCTATCAGAACAAGGGTATGAAGCAAGAACGTTTCTCACTCAACACTAATCGTCGGGCTAATATTCAACTCATTCTGGAAGCATTGGAACTGACAGAAACAGTTCAATTTAAGGTGAGTGGGAGGAATATAGTAATACAGTCTGTGAATTAAATATAAAAAGGAGGTACTGGTAATACCTCCTTAAAGTTAAAAAGCTGATTGCAGTCAGCTAGTTCTAACGTAAATAGATTTTAAAATTATGAAAAAAAATCGAGAACCTATCTTCCTCGAAAGAGGCAAGATGCAAAAACTGTACAAGGTTATGAAGTTGTCAGTTATGTTGTTGATTGTGGGTATGATGCAGGTTTCTGCAGCTGTGTATTCGCAAAATGAAAAAATAACAGTGAAAGAGAAAGATATTTCGCTTTCGGACTTGTTATGGAAAATCCAGAACCAAACCGACTTTATTTTCACGTTCAATTCATCCATGGTGGAGGCTTATACTACCCTGGATGTAGAAGCAGAGGG
>JAKSBD010000442.1 GCA_022361295.1 Bacteroidales bacterium | reverse complement strand
ATAGCAACAAGGATAAAAAAATCAACAAAAAGGCTGTTGAACTGATAACTGTGCCTGCAAGGGACAAAGGGTTGTAGTATGATTCAGGTAGTTTCACAACTTGCTTTTAAGTAAAAGTTACTAAATTTTACCATCAACATCAATCACTTACAAAAACACTAAAGCATGAAGCAAAAAAAGGCCGACAATTAAATGTCAGCCTTCTTTCATATCTTAATTGTGATTCTAGCTATAAATCTCCTTTTTAGCAGACTTAAGCGTATTAATAATCAGCGAAGTTATAGTCATTGGACCTACACCACCAGGAACAGGTGTAATGTAAGAGCATTTAGGCGCTACTTCATCAAACAAAACATCACCTTTTAAACGCCATCCTGATTTTGTGTCATTTGCAGGTACACGCGTCGTACCAACATCAATTACCACAGCTCCTTCTTTCACCATATCACCTTTAACAAAGCCAGGTGCACCAATTGCCGCAATGATTATATCCGCACTTAAACACAATTCTTTAAGGTTAGCAGTACGGCTGTGCGCAACAGTTACAGTTGAATTACCAGGATTACCTTTTTGCGATAACAACACGCTCATTGGTCGGCCTACAATATTGCTACGACCAATTACAACCACATGCTTACCTGAAGTCTCAATTTCATAGCGCTTCAATAATTCCATGATACCTTGCGGAGTAGCCGAAATAAAGGCAGGCATGCCAATAGTCATACGTCCAACATTAACCGGGTGGAAGCCATCCACATCTTTACGCGGATCAATTGTTTCGTTTACCTTTTCTTCATCAATATGTTTTGGTAATGGTAACTGAACAATAAATCCGTCTACATCAGGATCGTTATTCAACTCCTTTACTTTAGCTAATAACTCTTCTTCCGTTACATCATCTTCGTAACGAATCAGGCTCGATTTAAAACCAACTTCCTCGCAGGCTTTCATTTTACCTGATACATATGATTCGCTACCACCATCGTGGCCTACAAGTATGGCTGCCAAATGGGGAATTTTACCACCTGCGGCTTTGATAGCCTCTACTTCTGCAGCAATTTCTTTTCTAACTTCTTTAGATGTTAGTTTTCCATCAATCAGTTGCATGGTTATTGATTTAGGGGTTTCTATTAAAAAGGCAAGTTAGTTATTAATTAAATGGCTATACTACGGATACCATTTTAAATTATTTAAAACCAACGGATGCCTGCATAAAAAAAAGAAGCACAATTGCGCTTCTCTTCTCAAAGTTTATATTTTATCGACGGCGTCCCATAGGCATTTTTCCCATCATCTTGCCCATTTTATTTCCGCTCGTCATCATCTTCATTACTTTACGCGTATCATCAAATTGTTTGATGAGTCTATTCACTTCCTGAATGGTTGTACCACTACCGGCAGCAATCCGCTTTTTACGACTTCCATTAATAATACCTGGTTGCTCGCGCTCAGCAGGTGTCATTGAACGTATAATCGCTTCAATACCTTTAAATGCATCATCATCAAAATCGATGTTCTTCAACATTTTGCCCATTCCAGGAATCATAGCAGCTAAATCTTTCAGGTTACCCATCTTTTTGATCTGCTGAATCTGCTTTAAGAAATCATCGAAGTTAAATTGGTTTTTCGCAATTTTCTTTTGCAGCTTACGGGCTTCTTCTTCATCGTACTGCTCTTGTGCACGTTCAACAAGCGAAACGATATCTCCCATACCCAGAATACGGTCGGCCATACGGTTTGGGTGGAAAACATCTAATGCTTCCATCTTTTCACCTGTACCTACAAACTTAATAGGCTTGTCAACAACACTGCGGATAGATAAAGCAGCACCACCTCTCGTATCACCATCTAATTTAGTCAATACAACACCGTCGAAGTCTAAGCGATCGTTAAACTCTTTGGCAGTATTAACCGCATCCTGACCAGTCATCGAATCAACAACAAACAGAATCTCATCTGGATTAACAGCTTTTTTAACAGCTGAAATCTCTTCCATCATCTGTTCATCAATTGCTAAACGCCCGGCGGTATCAATAATCACCACATCATTTGCACCTTGTTTGGCTTGCTTAATACCGTCTTTGGCCAGCTTAACAGGATCTTTACATCCTTCTTCAGTGTATACAGTGGCTCCTATTTGCTCACCAAGTACCTGCAACTGGTTAATAGCTGCAGGACGGTATACGTCACCTGCCACCAGTAAAGGATTTTTGCTACGTTTAGTCTTTAGCAAATTTGCCAGCTTACCGGTAAAAGTTGTTTTACCTGACCCCTGCAAACCTGCAATTAATATAATGCTAGGAGAACCTTTAAGGTTAATGTCTATCGATGTTCCACCCATTAAAACAGCCAGTTCATCATGAACCAGCTTCACCATCATTTCTCCTGGTTTAACAGCATTAAGCACGTTTTGGCCCATGGCCTTCTGCTTCACTGTTTCGGTAAAGGTTTTGGCAGTTTTATAGTTAACATCGGCATCTAACAATGCACGACGAATATCCTTAAGTGTCTCTGCAATATTTAGTTCGGTGATTTTACTCTCACCTTTCAGTAGTTTAAATGACCTCTCCAGCCTTTCGCTCAGATTCTCAAACATTCCTGTAACTATTTTAAATTTTGTGCAAAATTAAAAAATTATAAGAGATAGTAGTCAGTTTTTTATGCAGAAGTCAGAACAAATGTAAATTAACAAACATCATTCAATCATGAAAAATCAATTTTTTTTTTAATCATGCCTGATTTTCTGAACTTTAGAAAAACATTCTGGTTGCAGAGCTTTTTTTAAAATGACAATTATCCTCTTAATTATTTTAAACATAGCATCAAGAAGGCTTATAAAACGAATAAAAGCTTATTTTTGCAGATACTATGAGCAAACATATCTTTTTTCTATTTTAGAGCTCGCAAATTCATTCAATAGCAATGCACACACATAAAAGAACTTACCAAACCATTTCAATGAAGTTGTTGTCTAAATTTTCTTATTTTATCGTATTTGCGGCGATCTTGTCAAGTTGCATACCGCATAAAGAGATTGTTTTATTGCAAGACAAAAGTGATGTAAAGAACTACGAAAATCCCTTCCAGCCTCTTGATAACATTACAGATAAATATTTCCTGCAACCCAATGATTATCTTTTTATTAATGTATCAACTCCAGACCCTAAAATATCAGAGTTTTTTAACCAGTCACAGGGAAGTAACACCGGCGCTCAACGAAACCAAAATTTCTTCTACTATCAATTGGATGATTCAATGAATATTGATTTCCCTTATGTTGGAAAAATCAATATGAGCAATTGTAATGTTAAAATGGGAAAAGAACGTGTACAGGAAGCATTAAAGCCATTTTTGAAAGAATATAGCCTTACTTTTAAATTAGCATCAAATACATTTACTGCTTTAGGTGAATTTAGAAAACAAGGTGTTATAACCATGCAAAAAGAACAGGTAACCATCTTTGAAGCCGTTGCATTGGCTGGTGGTGTTACACCTTTTGGTAAACAGCGTAAGATGAAACTTGTGCGTCAGCTACCAAATGGGCCGGTCACCTATCAGATTGATTTAACCGATAAAAACATAGTTAATTCAGAGTATTACTACGTATACCCTAACGACTTGCTTTACGTTAGACCTATGAAAGCAAAACAGTTAGGAATTGGCGAATCATTCTCCATAGGAATTATCACCACTGCTCTTGCTCTGTACTTAACCCTACAAACAATTATCAATTAATTTGAATTTATGTCGCCTGAAACACATAATTCTCAACCGAACAATTCACTATTTAACATTGACATAAAACGATTTATCCAGGATTTAATGCACTTTTGGTGGTTGTTTGTGATAACAATACCCATTAGTTTATTAAGCGTCTTTATGGTACATCGTTATATTCATCCGGTATACAGTGCAACCATTACGCTGCTAATGGAAGAACGTGGTGATGTAATGCCTAAAAACGATATAATGCAAGGATTTGGTTTAACACCCGGCCAACGCAGTGTTGATAACCAGATTGCCATTCTTACCTCCTGGGATATCGTGCAGCAAACCATTGATCAACTGGATTTCCATGTTAGCTATTTTGCCGAGGGACGTCTTAAAAATACTGAGATGTATCGAAATACAAACTACATCATTGAGTTTGACTCAACACACCCTCAGTTGATAAACATACCTATCTATGTTGTGCCATTAGATAATAATCGTTGTAAAGTCAAAGTTGATGCCGAGAACGGAGGTAGTACCTACCTTTATAATAGCAAAGTAGGTGGTGGCACCACAGGGCCTGTTAATTTTGAAACTACTGCAAATTATAATGAAGTAATAAAAACACCATGGGCTTGTTTCAAAGTGGTTCCTAAAAACACGAACTTAAACTCAGGCATTGAGCAATATTTTGTTTTTAACAACCCCCGAAGTCTTGCCAGTCAATATAAAGGAAAATTAAGAGCGCAATTGCCAAATGAAGGTTCTTCAATTATTAGAGTATCAATAACTGGTAAGAACAATAACAAGAACCAGATTTTCCTTAATAAATTAGCAGAGGTTTTTATTGCCAATAACCTTAAACAAAAAAACCTGATAGCAACAAACACAATAGACTTTATCAGTCAGCAATTGGTTGTTATTGCTGACACCTTGCAATTAACAGGCTCCGAATTAAGCCAGTTTAGAACAGACAACCGTATCCAAAGTGTTTCTGCAAAAGCAGAATATCTGTTTAATGGCATGCAGGAAATTGACCAGAAACTTACTGAGCTTGAAATTAAAAAGAGTTACTATCTGTATCTGCAAGACTATTTTGCAGCTGACTTAACAAAAGAACATGTTTTGGCTCCTGCCATGTACGAAATGGAAAACAATATTTTAAGTGAGCAAATCAAGGCTATTATGGACCTTAATTCACAACGTTTATCCATTGGCTTATATGGCGATCAGCTAAACCTTGCGAATAAAGACCTGGAGAACCAGATTGAAATAGCGCGCCAAACACTATTAAAAACCATAACAAGTCAGCTTACTGTATTTGAAGATAATAAACAGCGTCTTTTGACCGAAAAGCAAAAGAATGAACAGGAGTTATACGGACTGCCGGAAACAGAGCGCAGATTGCTGGGAATTGAGCGTAAGTTTGAGTTAAGTAATGAAGTATATACATTTCTTTTAAGAAAACAATCGGAGGCTCAAATTCAAAAAGCTTCAAACACACCCGATCACCAAATTCTTGAAAGTGCGCGTTTTTCAGGCCAGGTATCTCCTGATAAAGCAGGTAACCAAAAGAAAGCTCTTCTGTTAGGCATCATCATTCCGCTGGTGTTTTTAGCTTTAAGGCAGTTACTCAACAATAAGATAATTGATCTGGATGACATTGAGCGTATAACTAATTTACCAATCATTGGTAACATTATTCACAATCCTAATGAAGCAGCTAACGTTGTAGAGGCACACCCTAAATCTATTGTCACTGAAACCTTCAGACGTGTCAGGACACGTATTGAGTTCCTGAATAAGGGTATTGAGTCTCCTGTTATTGGCGTATCATCATCAATGCCTGGTGAAGGAAAAACTTTTTGTGCGCTCAATATGTCAGCTGCCTTTGCGCTAAGCGGCAAAAAAACGGCTCTGGTTGGGTTCGATATGCGAAAACCAGGGATGAATAAGATATTCAACAGTTATAACAAATCTGGCATCTCAAATTACCTGATAGGCCAGGTCGAATATGAAGATATCTTATTGGACTCCGGGCAGGAAAACCTGACAATAGTTCCATCGGGGAATATTCCTCCTAACCCATCAGAATTGATTAGCTCTGAAAAGACAACTGAATTAATTCAAAAACTAAAATCCAAATTCGATATTATCATTATAGATACTCCTCCTATGGGTATTGTATCAGACCCATATTTGCTGGCTCGTCATACAGATACTTTAGTCTTCCTGGTTCGTCAGCAACACACAATTAAGACCGTCCTTGCACAAACAATTAAAAACATGCAGGAAGAAGAAATTTCAAATATTGGGATTCTTTTAAATGATATTCATGCTAAACGTAACAAATATGGCTATGGTTATGGTTACGGTTATGGATACGGTTATGGATATGGTTATTACGAGGAATAAAACATAGCCTGTTGTTATTTTCATGGTAATCAATGTTGGTTACCATGAAACAACTCATTTGCAATCCGCTCCCACTCACCTTTCTAACCTGTCATCTTATAGAAAATCGCTCAAGGTGACAATTATGATATAAACTATAGTAAAAGAATTTAACGAAGTCATACCAATTTTGAATTGAAATGAGCGTTAATTCCTTTAATGATTTTATGTTTAGGCTAGGCCAAAAATTGAGTGACAGCCTCAGCTACGTCGATATTTTTTAATGTTGGATAAACTTAAAAAGAGCTAAAGAATAACACTTTCTTCAAGGTAATATGGATATTTAATACAAGCGGATAAATTATGTACAGGTATATATTAAAAATGGCCGGTAAATGATTTACCAGCCATTTTTAATATGTTATTAATGCAATTATTACATCAAGAATGATAACAGGATACCCGCCGCTACTGCAGAACCAATTACACCAGAAACGTTTGGTGCCATAGCATGCATTAACAGGTGGTTATTCGGATCGCTCTTCAAACCTTCGTGTTGAACCACACGGGCTGAATCCGGAACCGCGGATACACCAGCAGCACCAATTAATGGATTAATTTTATTATCGCCTTTTAAGAACATGTTCATTAAACGAGCAAATAATAAACCACCGGCAGTTGCAACCATAAACGAAACAGCACCTAATCCGAAGATTTTTAATGAAGCTGTTGTTAAGAAGTAATCTGCCTGAGTTGAAGCTCCTACTGTAATACCTAATAAAATGGTTACAATATTAATCATTGAGTTACGAGCTGTATCAGCTAAACGTTCAGTAACACCAGACTCTTTTAACAAGTTTCCGAAGAACAACATTCCTAACAGAGGTAATGCTGATGGTGAAATAAATGTTGTTAACAATAAGCCAATAATCGGGAACATGATTTTCTCCGTTTTTGAAACCGCACGCGGTGGCTTCATCTTAATTGTACGCTCATGCTTAGGTATGATCAAGCGCATAATTGGAGGCTGAATCACTGGAACTAAAGCCATGTATGAATAGGCTGCAATAGCAATTGCTCCCATTAATGTTGGCGCTAACTTAGATGACAGGAAAATCGCCGTCGGACCATCAGCACCACCAATAATACCAATCGCACCAGCTTCTTGTGGCGTAAAGCCCATAGCTGAGGCACCTAAGAATGTAGCGAAAATACCCACCTGAGCAGCAGCCCCAAGAATCATTAACTTAGGATTAGAAATCAATGACGAAAAGTCTGTCATTGCGCCAATTCCAAGGAAAATTAATGGTGGATAAACCCCCTGTTGTACTCCAAAGTACAGGTAATTCAATACCGAACCCTCTTCGTATAACCCAATCTTGTAACCAGCTAAAAATGGAACATTACCCAAAATAACACCGGTTCCGATTGGAATTAATAAAAGTGGTTCATAATCATATTTAATGGCCAGGAAGATAAAGAACAAACCTACACCAATCATTATAAAATTGGTGAAATGCGCATTGGCAAATCCGGTAAAGTTCCAAAATGTTTCCAGCCCTTTTGATGCATGATCTAAAAAGGTGTCGCCAGTATCAGGACCGGCAGCAAACGCCTCAAATCCACCTCCTATAAACTGAAGACTGAATAAAAGCGATAAAACACCAAAAAGAGTGATAAATCTTTTCATCTGTTTAAATTGTTTTTAATTTGTCAGATGGAACTCGCCTTGGATTATGATTCTCAAATGATGAAAACAGATCCAGGCTCGTTTCATAATTAATTATAAATCCATAGTGCAACTTCTGGTGAAGTTATACCATTTCAATTAATACGTCGTTTTGTAATACAGCATCACCAACTGATACTTTAATAGAAGCAATCGTACCGTCTTTTTCAGCCAATACATTATTTTCCATTTTCATGGCTTCCATAACTAACAAAACGTCACCCTTTTTCACGGTGTCTCCTTCGTTAACCAATACTTTGAAAATGTTACCAGGAAGTGGCGCATTTACTTTAATGGCTTTACCGCCATCTTTTTTAGTAATAAAACCTTCACCCGGTTTACGTTGAATTTCTTTACGAACCAACTTAGGTGTTTTGGCTTTTTTTACCTCCTGATGAATTTCTACTTCGTAATTTGTGCCATTCACCTCTAATTGAGCAATATTTTCCTCAAGGTCTTTAAGATGAACATCATATTTATTACCTCTTATGGTAAAACTAAACTTTTTCATGTCCTGTT
>JAKSBD010000596.1 GCA_022361295.1 Bacteroidales bacterium | reverse complement strand
AGCTAAAATTATTAGCAGGTAATACGGTTCTGATCCTGCAGGTAGATTATGATTTATTGATCGTAAATATTGATGATATTGATTATTATTACCCCATAATAAGATATATTGGTAACTTTTCAGGCGAGTCAGATTCAAAACGTGTTGATCGTTTGGAAGAACAACTGTACCATTTAATACCAAAAATATCATCAAATGATTGAATAATTTGTTTCTTTAAAGCTTCTGCTTCTTCATAAAATATCAATGTAGCTAAGGCTATATCTCTATTTTATGCATTGCAGAAACTCTAATTAATCCAATTTATTTATCCATCATTCAATAATACATTTGGTATAACCTCGAAATCGATCCAGAATAAATTATGAAAGAACTACTAGGTTATTTAAAACAAACCCTTGAAGACCGAATCCTTTCTAAAGGTGAAAAGAAAGCCCTGAAAACAGTTATCAGTGAGAAGCAGTTGAGTAAGCACGATTTAAATCGTGTAAGGAGTGAGATATTTAGTGAGGCACGTGAGCATTTTAAAGACTATAAACACCTCCAGGTTATTGACTGGTTGGAGGAAACCAATAAGCTAATACTACCAAAAGAACAACAGAACTTCTATTGTCGCTCCTATTTTAGTCCGGGGCAGGAATGCTTAAGTACCATTCTTACACAGATTAGTTACGCTGTCAGGAAGATAGATATTTGTGTTTTTACCATCAGTGACAATGAGATACGCGACCGGATAGAGTATGCTATAAACAAAGGCGTTAAGGTCAGAATTATTACCGATGACGATAAAACGAATGACCTGGGTTCTGATATAGAATACCTTCAGCGCAAAGGCGCAATTGTGAAGATAGATAATACCAGTCATCATATGCACCATAAGTTTGCTATTTTTGATAACGAGGTATTGCTGACCGGAAGTTATAACTGGACCAGAAGTGCAGCTCAGTTTAACCAAGAGAATATTCTGGAAACCAACGATCAAAAAGCAATCGAAAGCTACCAGAAAGAGTTTGATAAGCTTTGGGGTACGATGAATGTGTATTAGGTTTTTATATCCACGTCATCAATAGCGGGCCGCAGGTCTGTCAACTTTATTACGCAGGGCAAAGCGAAGCGATGCCCTGCGTACCATGTGCCAATTAATCCACAACAATTTCACCCAGATCAATGACTTGTTTTTGTTCCTTCAGTTGAAGCACTACCTGTCGGCTGGTTTGTTGTGTAGTACCATAGTTCTCAAATATCTCGGCATACAGTGTAATAGGACCGGTGATTGACTGTCTCCTGTCACCAAAGTAATTGGCTTGTATTTTATAAACACCCGATTTGGCCGTTTTAATCAGGTACTCTTCCGGTCCGTAGCCATCAGTGACATCGTGAGACAATCGGCCACCCAGCCATGTTCTGTTGTTGCTGTAAATGCATTGCTCACCACTTGGTTCCAGAATCCACAGGTCAACATCAGACTGGTCGGTGCTCCAGCTTAGTACAATTCGAATAGATACCGGCATGTTATAACGCCATTCATCAGGAAGCTGTGTAGAGCTGATTAATTCCGGATGCTTGTTTAACAGGCTGTTGATCTCATTTAGCAGAATGCCTTTAATACCAAAATTAGCTCTAAGCTCTGACTTATGAAGGGCTTTAATCATGAGGTTGACAGCATCCTGGTATTGCCTGTTTTTTTCAAGTGCCAGTGCCAGGTCCCGATAAGACTGTAGCTCTTCCGGTCTCATATTCTTAATTTTTCTGAAGAGAAGTAAACCTGCTTCCAGTTGATTTTGCTCAATCAGTTTATGAGCGGCAATTCTTAAAACTTCTGCATTTTCCAGTTGTAACTCTGCAATATTCGTAATAACAGATAAAGCCTCCTTCGTCCTGTTGATTTTAAACAGGTAAGCGGCCACATCAAGGTAGAATGAAGGTTGATTTAAATGGCTTTTTTTAATTGAAAGGTAATACGGATAGGCCTCAGTACCCTTTAGCTTGCTTATGTCAGATATGTATGTTGCGGTGCTGTCCCACGGAATAGCATTGGTGTAGACCTGTAAACGTCTGCTTTTCCTTGGTGGCATATCATAAGCTTCTTCTTCCATCTCTGAATCATCAATCACAATAAACAGAGCTTCATCGCCCTCCACAGGAGGAGGTGGAGGAGGTGGTGTGTTTTCTTCTTGCCTTGTGATGGGAATGGCTTCCAATTCGAGGTGATCACTAAGCTCGGTTAAGTTCTTAGCCTTTGGTGATTGTTTTGATCGTGGGAACTGTGTTTTCCACCATTCCTTATAATCTTTTATATAGAAATTAATTGTTTGGTTATAATCGACTTCCTGGCTTGATTCAGACTCTTTTTTGCGGGCCATTATCCTGGTATATTCTTCTTTCCATTCTGCCGGGGGGTCAATCTCAAAGCGAATATAATCCTCCAAACGCTCCAATACCATTAAGGAGGTATAATCACTTATCACACCATATTTCGTTGCCAGGGCGATGATGTCCTTTTTATACTTTTTCTTATTACGCATCAGTGTGTTTATCTTTTGAGAAGCCCACAATCTTGCCACAGGAATAGCATGATAGCTTTGTTCTTTCGGAATCTCCAATTCATAACGCTGAAGTTCTTTACTGCCACTGTATAGCTTAATGCCTAGTCGCGCTTCTTTTTTATGCACCTTTCCACTAATGACAAAGTGTTTCTTATTGGGCGATAAAGTAATGATTTCATCACTTGTCTGACCATTTATATTGTCGACTTCGGCCGTTATTTGAAGCTTTTCAAGAGTGCTAAGAGCATCATCCAATGATAAAACAGATAGATCGATATAGGCGCCTTTGTTACTGGCGGCTAGGTGCTCCATTAGGGAATGATTGGCTTTTAGTGAAGAATTAATAATGTTTAAGGGTAATTTACAATACTTAATGGTCAGTTCTCCAAAATTGATCAGCCCATCAGTAAACACAAGCACTTCTCCGGATGTGAATTTATCAAACGAGATATTTTCAATGCGGCTTCCGCCATCGTAGTGAAGGGATTTTATGGCATTGATGAGTGCTGATGCATCACCGTTGCGAATAATAAAATCACGCGATGCATGTTTGACATGGTTAAACGGGATTAGCGTGATGTTAAGGTTCTCATGGTATTTTAAATAGGCAGATAGTAGTTCTGATTCTTTATCTGTGTTCCTTTGTGTGCCTGACCCCGAAACATCCCACAAAAGATGAATGTGCTTAACTTTCTCTTTGTTACTGCTTGTTATATCTATTGGTGCAGTAGCATAGAAGTATTGACCGTCATCAGACCTGAAGCCAAACTCTTTTTTTCCGGCATTAGGTAGTAAAAAGGAGAATAGACCTGATGAATATATGGTCTTGTGCTTAGCTTCTGCTACATAGGAATCTTCCCATTTGTCAAAATTCAGATGCGTAAAGTCGTTGGTTATTACAGACGGTTTTCTGTATCCTTTAACAACCTCTACTTTGATTGAGAAATCGTTGATTCCTTTATTAAATCCCATGGGGAGGTGATAAATGTAATCGTCTTTATAAAGAGGCAGTATCTCCTGGCAGGTGATGACTATTCTTTTGGTGCCATTAGCCAGAATTGGGTAAACTCGTGCCCTGAAGTTATTGCCGCTTGTTTTTTCAATCAGTCCCGGATCAATGCCCTGCCTGACAATGGTTTCAAATACCTGCCTTCCCTTATGTTTTTCAACCACAACACCTTTTCGTAGTTGGCCATCAACATCCATTGAAAAGCCCACAATCTCCTGGTTGGCTTTTAAAGGAAAATTTAATTCACCTTCAAGCACCCTTTGGGATGGATTGAAAAATGTAACATCGTAGGATGTTATGGCAATGTTGCCAAACACTTTAACCCCAATATTCATTGTTGTGATTTCAAAGTCGATGGAATCGTTTTTAACTGAAAGCTGAGGGAAGGCATTAATATCAGGTGCCGGCATTTGAATAACCTGTGAGCACATAGTGATGCTTTTAAATAAGCCGACAACTATAAGGGTTTTAAGGATAATATTTTTTAGCATGTTAATGAGGTTTAAGTGGAACATATGATATAGTATCCAAGCTGTGTGCCATTTGACAATGCTTAGTTGTGATCTATAAATAGAAGAGGTTATATTGTTTTGAATAAGAGAGTAATAATAGGTTGGTAAAATAATGTGCTAAACCATGTTGATGTTTTTTTAAAGCGCCCATAAGGGCGGGATTAAAGGACTTAATCGAGATAATACCTCAATGAAATAACAGATTCCTTGTAATCATGATAGCTTATATAAATAAAGCCAAACTGTAATCGGTTTAAGAATAAATTATTCTTTGACAACGTTTGATAGCAGGATAAACTATATTCGATTTGATCTTTAAAGGTATTTATAGCAATGCCAAGGTGGGTCAATGACCATCTGAAGTAACGATAAAGACCAATATTGATGCCTGTACTGTCGAATTTTATGCCAGACTTTGTTTGTTGCCTGAAGTTAACTCCTGCTTCTAGGTTTATAACATTATAGAGCTTATTATTGGTTTTAATTAGGATATCCCGATAGTGAAGTTTTTCATTATTGATCAACAAATCTCTATTGTGGAAAATGATAATTGCTCCAAGCTTGTAACTATTGAGATTTATAATTTCGTGTTTGCTTAATTGAACTAAAAAGTCGCTATTGGATTTCAAATCTGTTTTTATCCAGGTGTGTAATGAAGCGCCAAAATATCTCCGAAAAAAATAGGGTTTGAAATAATGAAACAGGAAGCCATATGGCATGCGGTTAGCATCACCAAGGAATCCTACTGATTTAGTTCTGCTATAGCTGTAGTGGGGTATAAAAATATCATCCCCAGGAAATTCACTGGTCATTTCAACTGTTTCTCCATTAAGGTTTTTTGCCGGGACTAGCAAATCCTTGAACCCTATAAACGTAAAATGTATGACAGAATTTGAATCCACCGCAAGTCTGTATTTTCCGTCTATATCACTTGTTGTCCCGTTGGTTTTACCTTTCTCAACAATTGTAGCGCCGGGTATTGGTTCTTTTGTTTCAGTATCAATAATATATCCGTGTATTGTTAGTTGAGCCTGTGTGGTAATAAAGCTGAGTAGTAATGATATTAGGATAAGGAGCTTCATAGAATTTTATAAGAGGGATGCAGTCATCAGTTACATTCCATAAAAGTATTTGATTTTTATAAATTTGTAATAAGCCATGACAGGTAATCTATGTCACTTGAGCTAGAAACAAAGATTCAATTAAATGGATAATGCTGCTTTAAAATACGATGGATTTGTGCCACCCTGTGGAATATTTTGCGGCGGATGCCCTGTTTATATCCGCGACACTAAGCGCTGTGAGGGAGCGGAGAAGGGATGCAAGAAAAGAAAATGCAAAGGCATTTATGTGTGTTGTATTGAGAAAAAGGAGCTTGAATTTTGTTACCAATGTAAATCCTATCCCTGCGCCCGATACCGTCAGTTTGCAGATCGATGGAAGAAATATGGCCAGGATTTATTGACCAACCAGGACTATATAAAGCAGTTTGGCAAAGAGCAATTTATTGAGATGATGAATAATAAAGGTCGCTAGTATTGTTAATTATGTGCCATCTGTATGGTGCATGGCAAAGCCTGGTGACGTACTTAGGCACCTCCGCCATTTTGAACAGGACCGGTAAGCCACTCCAGAAATTCTTTATTAACACCTATCTTTTTAGGGCCTTTGTGTCCGTCATGTACCATTATCTTTTTAATGTCACCAATGGCTTTTT
>JAKSBD010000297.1 GCA_022361295.1 Bacteroidales bacterium | reverse complement strand
ATGGTGCATCATTTGTTGCACACCGGCATATTCTTCACTGCCGTATACATTATTCATTTCCGATGGATCATTTTGTAAATCATACAACTCCCATTCATCAATATCATAATAAAAATGAATCAACTTATAGCGCTCAGTACTCACTCCATAATGGCGCTTAACATTATGCTCCGACGGATATTCGTAGTAGGTATAATAAAGTGCATCGCGCCAGTTTTCTGTATCTCCCGCTAACAGAGGCTTCAATGATGCACCCTGAATATCATTAGGTATATCAACTCCTGCATAGTCAAGAAATGTTGGGGCGAAGTCAATGTTCTGAACGAGCTTATTGATCTTACTTCCGGCCTTAATAACATTAGGATATTTTATTAACAAGGGTGTTCTATACGATTCTTCATACATAAACCGTTTATCAAACCAGCCATGCTCACCTAAATAGAATCCCTGATCTGAGGTATAAACCACTATGGTATTTTCATCGAGGCCACTTTCTTTCAAATAATCCAACACTTCACCAACACCATCATCAACCGACTGAATGCATCGCAAATAATCTTTGATATAGCGGTTGTATTTCCAAACAGCCAATTCCTCTTCAGACATAGTGTGCTTTTTAAAATCCTTGATGATTGGATTATAGTAGGCATCCCAATCTGCTCTTTGAACAGAATCCATGCGACTCATCACCCATTCGGCGTTTTGTCTTAAATTGCCACCCAACTCTCCTTCTTCATCAAGCATTTTAAGATCGTAAGCTAAGTCCATGTGCTGATAAATACCCATTTCATGTTCCATGGCTGCTTTACGTCCTTTATAATCATCGAAAAAGTTGGCCGGAGGCGCAAATTCCTTTTCATCAAAGAGCTCAAAATATTTTTTCTCAGGCATCCATGAGCGATGTGGCGCTTTCTGGTGGTATAACAATAAAAATGGCTTATCCATCTCTCGTTTATTCTTTAGCCAGTCCAGAGCTATTTGAGTGGTTATAGTGGTACAATAGCCCTCGTAACGTTTCTTCTCACCATTCTCTATAAAATCAGGATTATAATAATGTCCCTGACCGGGCAACACATTCGAGTAATCAAATC
This sequence comes from Bacteroidales bacterium, assembly GCA_022361295.1. GTDB lineage: Bacteria > Bacteroidota > Bacteroidia > Bacteroidales > Marinilabiliaceae > Carboxylicivirga. The sequence goes on along the minus strand of JAKSBD010000297.1, from coordinate 1,599 downwards.
CCTGTGGTAAACCATGCAAATGAATCTTACCAACCATAGCTGTCTGATAACCGGCATGTTGAAGCTGTTTGGCAAAATTATCCTGCTCCCAGTCAAATGGCTGCATATTATCCACCTTTCCATTTACGAAACTATGCTTGCCTGTTAGCATTACCGCTCGACTTGGCGCACAGATTGAATTACTTACATATGCCCGGTTAAAGATAGCGCCTTCGCTGGCTAAACGGTCAATATTGGGCGTATGATTCAACTCGTATCCATATGCACTTATTGCCTGATAAGCATGATCGTCACTCATTATAAAGATGATATTGGGTCGATCTGCCTGTTCTTTTGTACCAGAAGTGCACCCTGCCAAAAGACTCATTAACAGGACTAAAAAAAGTGATTGTTTAAGCATGATTATACCGTTTTTTTTTCTGAAACACTAATATAATCAATGAATAACAAGAAAATAAAGGTAGATATGATAAAAGAACATGACCATACAAAACGGAACATACTCCCTCTCTATCGTTGACAAAAGTCAGGCATCAAAGACATATAGAATGTCAAATTGTATCATACTTTTGCAACAAAAACAATGAACGAACTGATCACCTTTGGCATTCTGGCATTCACCTCATTCTTTACGCTTATCAATCCACTTGGAGTGATGCCTATCTTTATGACAATGAGTGCCGATTTAACTCCCGAAAACAGAGCTAAAACAGCAAAAAAGGCAAGTATCGTCGGTTTTTTGATTATTGTTTCCTTTGCTCTGTCAGGTCAGTTGCTTTTTAAGTTTTTTGGTATATCGGTTAACAGTTTCAGAATTGTTGGCGGCGTTATCTTTTTTATTATGGGCATGGATATGCTGCAGGCACGGCTAACAAAGGTGAAACTGAAAGATTCGGAGGTAAAAAAATATGTCAATGACATTTCAATAACACCAATGGCTATACCCATGATTGCCGGCCCCGGGGCCATTACCAATGCCATCGTACTAATGGAAGATGCAGGTGGACTGTCAGGGGCTTTAATATTAGTGGCTGCACTTTCACTGGTTGTACTCCTCACCTACTTTATACTTTTGAGTTCGAGCAAAATTATCAAAGCACTGGGCGAAACAGGTAACAACGTGCTGATGCGTTTAATGGGGTTGATTGTAATGGTCATTGCTGTTGAGTTTTTCTTTAGCGGTCTTAAACCGGTACTGGTTGATATACTGCACCAGTAAAGTTCAGTTTAAAGCATAAAAAAACCTCCGCAGTTTCTCTAGGGTTAGATTGGCTACAGAGGTAAAAGGATGTTGAATAGTGTTGGGGTTGTAACCGTCCGTTTCGGTTACGGTGTTTAATTTTTGAAATCACCCAAGTATACACTTTCTGTGCTTAATCGTTGCTTGTTTTTGACAAACGACCGAATATTAGTGATAAACATACTAATTTTCGAAAGCCAGGCTTTTCCAATCCCTTTCCATTATTGTGAACATACATCCGTTTTAGGATGGAACTTCTTAACACCTTCGAAGCACCTATCCGGTTTGGGATAGAACTTCCAAACACCTTCGAGCATCCATCCGGTTTGGGATGGAACTTCCAAGCTCCTCCGAAGTAT
>JAKSBD010000563.1 GCA_022361295.1 Bacteroidales bacterium | reverse complement strand
ATTGTTGTTTCAGGCAAAGGAAACATGCCAATTTCATCAGACTTGCCATCCACCAGATACTCCAAATCTTTGTGGTGGTTCATTTCATCACCCCTTGTTGTGTAACTAAAGCTTGGGTTATACATATAATGGCCAAACTTACCCGTAATGGTTGCCAATAAACTAAATCCCTTAAAGGTAAATTCGTTGGTTAAGGATGACACATAAGGTGCGACCTTACTTCCCCGGAACCAAACCAAATCAGGTCCGTCAATACCTGAGCTGGCAATGTTAACATTCGCCGGATACTGCACATCATTTTTAGCATCAATCAATGGAATGCCAAACTCATTGGTTTCACCACTTAGTTTATACGACCACATTGGCCAATAATCGTAGCCTTCTACATATTCGGTAGAAACATTTAAGTAGTTAAGCGGAGTAAAGGTTGTTTTGACCTCATTTACTACACTATTATTATACGCAAAATTAAAGACAGGACGCCAATTAAGGCCCGGAGCCAACCTTAAATTAGAATTCAGGTTTAACTCAATACCATTGTTTTGAAGTTCTGCCACATTAAAGGCTTGCATATCTGTACCTGATATAGATGGCAAAGCAACTTCTGCCACAAGGTCAAAACTGTTTTTATTATAGTATTCAACACTACCAAACAGTCTGTTATTGAAGAATGCATAGTCAATCGCAATGTTTAACTGTTTTACTTTTTCCCATCCTAAAGTTGGATTACCCAAATCGTTTAATACGGCATGATCAACACCTGCTCCCAATGCACCAATTCCCTGTGTACCACTTCTGTAACTAATCAATGGCACCTGAGCGGTATTCATTGGTATATTACCATTTACACCGTAGGTAGCTCTCAATATCAAGCGATTAATCCAATTATTATCATTTAAAAACGCCTCTTTACTTAATTGCCAACTACCACCTACTGACCAGAAAGGTGCGTATCTGTATTTAGCTTCTTTAACCGTTATATTGGAAGCGTCCGTACGTATACTACCACTCAATGTATACTTATCTCTATAGGTATAGGCCAAATTAGAGTACAATGAGAAGAATTTTTGAGTTGAGTAACTTAGTTCGCCTCCTCTTTGCACATTAGCTAAGTTATTATTGGGATAATATGCTCTGGTTAATCCGACATATGCTCCCGGTGTTACAGTCGTATATTTGTCATGGTTATAACCGTAAAGCCAATCGTTTTGAGATTCAGCTTCATTCCAGTTTAACTCTGTACCGGCAATAAAGTTAAAACCATGGTCCCCATAAATTTTATCAAGTGAGAACTGGTTGCGAATAACATAGGCATTTGATCTGTAATAATTCGTATTTACGATTTCGCCACTAGGCAACTGATGCTCCGTGATGGTTTGTGGGATGCCTGCCAAAAAAGCATCGTAATCAGTTTTATTAAAGTCATTAATGGTTTTGCGGGTATAATAGGAATCTTCCAGGTAACGGTTTTTCGTATCGACGTTACCTCGCATATATTGCATCCCCAGACTGTATTTAATGCCCTCAGTAATTCGTGCATTCAGGGCGGCATTAAGGCGGGCATTAAGCGATTTAGTTCTGAACTTTTGATTACGCATATCCTGTAATGGATTATAGGCCATATTATCGTATGACCAGCCATCACTAATCGCATGTAAATCATCAATAATCCGCTTGTCGTATTTATTTGATGCATTGATATGATTGTAATTGCCATCTTCATCAAGCAATACTTCATACGGTGACATATCTTTAATCAGTTAAGCCAACACCACCACTTTCCTGGTTTTGAAATTGGGTCATTACACCAAAATCAAGTTCCAACCAATTATTTAACTGCATAACATTACGCAAATTAACTAATATATTGTCATTCCTATCCGCCTGCATCGCTTGCTTATTCTCATTATACATCACAGATAAAGAATATTGGTTTTTTTCACCTTGTCCACGAATGCTTAGGTTATAGTTTTGCGAAACTGGCTTGCGTAACATGTGCTCTTTCACCTGCTCCTGGTACGATAAGGACATCAAGCGCTGCAATTCCGGTGTGTTTAATGTAAAGTTAGGCAATCCGGTTCCGCCCCCAGCCAAATGATCATCTAACTGCTTTTGGAATTGCTCTGAACCTTTGGTCATATTATTATTAATATCCTCAATGGTTCTGGATGGTTTACCATATCCTTGTTGCCACAGCATCATTTCGTACTGTAACTGTGCAGCCGAATTAGCTATTGGGTTGGCATAATCCAGATCAACCTCATTACTCACTTTGGCATAAGCCTCAAAACTCACCTGTAGCCCTTTCTTTTTACTTCCCTTTTTGGTGGTAACTACTATAACTCCATTGGCAGCGCGAGCACCCCAGATAGAAGCCGCCGCAGCATCTTTCAGAACTGTAATTTTCTCAACATCATTACGGTTGATACTCTCAAACCCTCCGTCAATGGCAAAACCATCCACCACAATAAGAGGATCTTGATCACCAGTTAAAGATGATTTACCACGAATGGTGATGACGGGCTCCCCTTCCTCATCAATAGTAGTCTGCACTCCAGCTACCAATGATTCAAGATTACCACCTATTGTTTCATTGGGACTATTGGCAATATTATCACTGTTCATAACAGAGAATGAACCGGTTGCTCTTTCGCGCGACAATGTTTGGTAACCGGTTACAACCACCTCATCCAAGCCCTGAATGGATTCAACCAGAACAATATTTATTTGCGTGCGTCCTTCAACAGGAATTTCAACCGTTTTGTAACCAAGGCTGGAAATTTCCAAAACTAAGCCATCTTCATCGGGCGCTTCTAACTCGTACGTACCATCTACAGCCGATACACAACCAGTTGTTGTGCCTTTAAAGCAAACAGCAGCAAAAGGAAGCGCTTGTCCTTTTTCATCCTTTACTGTGCCACGTATTATAATCTTCTTTTCATCCTGCTGTTCTTCAATCGGTTTGGCCACAAAAGCCCTTTTCTTAATCAGTACATAGTCATCAACAATGCTGTACTCTAAGGGTAATTCACCAATAATCTGTTCCAGTGCTTCCTCAAGCGAGGCGCCTTCAATATCCACATCAACGGTTAGTTTTCTATCAATATCCTTCTCATTGAACATGATATAATACCCCGTCTGTTTTTTTAATTCTTTAAGTACTGTTCGAACCTTTTCCCCTTTGCTTTTTAACTGTACCTGTGCTAAACTTTCGGCCGAAAGCTGCAAGGAAAAAGCAAGTATAAGTATCAAGCTCAGCCTCATAACACGTGCTAATTTACGTATGGAAGGGGTATACCACTTCCATCTCTGATTTTTTTTCATACTTTTGTTTTATAGATTTTCAACTGGCGTTGTCTCACGACAATGCGGTTAACGAT
>JAKSBD010000489.1 GCA_022361295.1 Bacteroidales bacterium | reverse complement strand
TGGGGTGTACCTCAGAATTTGGGTGATAAAGTAAATACATTTGATAGCGAAGCTTATCCGTATATAAGTGACGGGGGCATACTTACTTTTGCATCTCAGGGACATGCAGGCTTTGGCGGATATGATTTATTTAGTATTAGCCTGAACGAACAGAATGCTGAAGTAATTAACCTGGGCAGTTTGGTCAATACTTCCAATGACGATTTCTCATTGGTGTACGACGACAATATGAGGCAGGGGTATTTTACCAGTAACAAAAATGGCACAGATGATATTTACTACCTCTACCTGAACCATGTAATACAGCTAAGCAATAAACTACCGGCGGATACCGTAATTTTTAGGCCGCCTTCATATCGTGGCAAATTACTTGAAATAGGTGACGATCTGGCTACTACCTTCGAACTGGAACATATTTATTATGACTTTAATTCAGATGTAATAAAAAAGAAATCTGAAGCTGTATTGGATACTGTTGCATCCATATTAAATAAAAATCCTGAAATGCGCATACTGGTGCGTTCACATACCGATGTGAGGGGTAGTGCCTTGTACAATAAAAAGCTATCTGAGAGGCGTGCAAAATCGGCCGTCGAATACCTGCAAAGACGTATTACAGAGCCATATAGGGTAAGTGGTATTGGTTGTGGCGAAGAGGAACCTGTTAACCGATGTATAAATGGTGTTGACTGTAGTGAAGAGGAGCACGAAGTAAACAGGCGTTCCGAGTTTATTATTGTGCGTCTAAACGAATCAGGCACTAGCTTAACTGCCGAAGACATTAAGAGCAAATCCATTGACTTAACTGAAGGTATACATCTTGATATAGATCAAAGCAAAACGGCAGGTTACCGTTTTACCATTGTTATTGCAAGCAGTAAAACCAGGCAGGGAATACATAACTACAAACAAACGCTGATTACTGATAATGGCTTTGATAATGAAAATATGAAAGTTAATTACTTTAAAGATAATCAGCGATATAGGGTCTTGTATAAAACATTTAAGGATTATACAGAAGCATCAGATGAATTAAATAAAATTAATATAGAAGGTGCATGGATAATGCCTTTGTAGCTTCTTTTTCACAACGATGAGGTATGCAAATAAAATCAGGGCCGTAGGCCTGGCATCTTAAACCATAAGATAACAGGGCGGTAGCAGGGCCAATATTCTATTTAATCGCTTATTATAAAGCTGTTTAGTATGGCTAAATTATATCTGATGATAATTATGGTGCAGCTGGCAAGTGTTAAAATTTGGGGCAATAACGATTTTATTACCACCTGGGCACCGGCAGGAGGTACTATTACAATACCAACTAATGATTTGTACGACTATATGTATAATTACAATATTGAAATCAGAGATGCTAACGACGGCCTTATAGAAAGTGCTAAAAATGTCAAGACCTCTTATACTTCGGGTGTTTTAACAGACGACATTGTAACAGTAAAAATAAGTGGCGATTTTCCGCACATTTTCTTTTACAATAGCAGTGATAAAGACAAAATTCTAACGATTGAACAATGGGGTGATATTAAGTGGGGCAGCATGTCGCAGGCATTTTATGGATGTACTAACTTAACCAGTAATGCTGCCGATGTGCCCGATTTAAGTAATGTAACTGTTATGGGCAACATGTTTCGAGGGGCTAGAAACTATAATGGCTCAACAAAGCCTGGCGGACATATTAGCAATTGGGATGTAAGCAATGTTGAGAGGATGAACAATATGTTTCGTGACGCAACTGCTTTTAACCAGGATATAAGCAAGTGGGATGTAAGTAATGTACAAACCATGAGTTATATGTTTATGTCGGCCAATTCCTATAACAATGGAGGTCAACCATTAAACTGGGGAGCTAAAACAGCTAAGGTAGGAACGATGGAGCAAATGTTTCGAAGTAACGATGCCTTTAATCAGGATATTAGTGGCTGGGATATTAGCTCTGTTAAGAATTTGAACAACATGTTTAGGTTTGCTGATGGCTTTAATAATGCGGGGCAACCATTAGATTGGGGTAATAAAACATCGCAGGTGAAGACAATGCGATACATGTTTTATAAAACCTCAGGTTTTGATCAGGATATTAGTGGTTGGAATATTAGCAGCCTTACCGATGCTATTGGTATGCTCGATTATTGTGGCATGAGCCCAGGTAACTACGACGCTCTATTAACTGGCTGGAACCAACAGGTGCAGGCAAGCCTCGGAACCACCAACGAAATAGTGAATGTGGATTTTGGTGCAGAGAAAATTAAATACTGTATGGGGGGCACGGCCCGCAAGCAGTTAATTGATGCCGGCTGGGGCGATGGTGTAGCAGGTGAAGCCGGAAATGATGGCGATTATATTGATATTGTTGATGGAGGCAGAAATGTTCCCGACCAATTACAGCTTAATGATTTTCGTATAAAGGCCAATGCCAACACCATTATCGACCTGACTAAGGTAGTGCAGGAAGAAGAGTTGGTTAATAAGCACCAGTCTGTCGCAACCAACACAGGAGTAGGTCATGCTACTATTATACAAAACTCATGGCAGGTTGTTGGCAGGTCGGTGTCAATTACCAATCCTGGTAACTTCGATCTAAGCCCATTTTATATTGGCGAAACCCTGCGCATTAACTTTGGAGTAGAGGAGGAGCACTGTGGTACCACAGTAACAGGTACTGCCGCCCTGTACATTATTATACGCGATGAGTTTGGGCTACCCAATAAATATGTAGAAGTATGTGCAGGCAACCACATCCATATAAACCTATACAGCCTAATGGGCTATTATGGCAGAGGTCAGTGGGAACTGTTAAGCTATATCAATAGTAGTGGTAATACGGTTAATACCATGCCTGCAGGATTTTTTACAAAAGATGAATCAACGTTACCAATCAGCAGGCTTGTAACAGAAACTACCATTGGCAGCGAAACAACATTAGTATTTAAGTACACACCGGGTTCAGGTGATGCACTGAGTAACGATAAAAATACAGGCATTACTTTGACCATTGAATTAACAGAAATACAATAACGCGCTGTTGCGTGATAACATCTTGATATCAAAGTTGCTGCGCGATTTTATACATAATCTATTTTTAACATTAAAAACAACAAACAATGGAAACATTAGCTTTTTTATTAAGCATTATTTACATGGCAATTGGTATTTTACAATTAGTTGCCAGTTGGAAAATTTACGAAAAGGCAGGTAAGCCGGGTTGGGCAAGTTTAATACCTATTTATAACATTCTAGTGTTATTAGATATTATAGGTAAGCCGCGCTGGTGGATCTTATTGCTGTTTATACCGTTTGTAAATATGTTTATACTAGTATTGCTTATTTACGGTTTAGGCAAAAGCTTTGGTAAAAGCACGGCCTTTAATTTAGGACTTATATTCCTGGCCCCCTTATTTTTCCCCGCTTTAGCTTTTAGCAATTCCAGGTATGAAGGACCTGACGGTTTGTAATCAGACCATCAGACCTAACAGGTTTTTTAAATCTCGGAATATTTCAGCTTAACCAGAAACTTAAAAACCTGTTAGGTTTACTAAAAATAACCTCACAACGGTGAGCAATGATCCGGACATAGTTTTATGTCGAATTCTTAAACTTTCCAAGCGTCCGGATCATTTACTTTATTTGCTTTTTTAGCTCCTGATTTTTTTACCCTGTGAAGCAAGGCGAATGCGCATGAAACTCACCCAATACTTGAAACTTTAAAAATATTACGATAAATTATAATCAATGCTACTGCTACTGCTACTGCACGTGTGTGCCCACTATGCTACCGCGCGAAGGGATACGCGCACTGGTGGAGATGTATTTGGGATAACACGCCTTTCAGAAGAGTTACAGATTTAAGATGACGACTCACAGATGTCTCCGGATAATCTGATGAGTAATACCAAATGCATTATTCAATTTCGTATCCATCATTTGATTGATGTTTTTGGTATTAAATATTAATAAACTCAATTCTAACGATTATGAGAACAAAAGTGACAATTTCGATTTTAGTTTTATTATTGAGTGCAAGTAGTGTATTAAATACAAATGCTTGCACCGGTTTACGTTTAATTACTGAAGACGGCGGAGTGGTTGTTGGCAGAACTCTGGAGTTTGGCTTGGACCCGCACTCTGAAATATTGGTTTTTCCGGCAGGAAAAGAAATCAGCAGTTCACTGG
>JAKSBD010000517.1 GCA_022361295.1 Bacteroidales bacterium | reverse complement strand
CAGTGCACCCAATCATCTTGGGCAGTGCACCCAAACATCTTGGGCAAGGCGCCCAAACATCTTGGGTAAGGCGCCCAAACACCTTGGGCAAGGCGCCCAAACATCTTGGGCAAGGCGCCCAAGCGTCTTGGGCAGTGCGCCCAAACGTCTTGGGTATAATCAACCAGTGCTTTTCATTAAAACATCCCATTCTCCTTAGTTCTTTTCATTTGTAATTCTATTACAATTCGAACACCACCAATATTCTGATTCTTGATCTTTTAAATATGATTCCGATTTGCTTCCACAACGAGAACATATCCTTTCTAAAGATTCATCCTCAATAGCCTCGTATCTACAATTGTAACATCCCCAAATAGTTAATGATGATATTTCTTCATCTACCACCCAGGTGAATGAATCATTTTTGCACTTAGGACAAATATGAGTTGACATGTATCTTTATATTTTGTGAGACTACATTGTAAAAACCTTTTCAAAATAAATCTAACCGCAACTATATGAGATTATATATAGTAAGAATATTTTGTCGCAAATGTCATATTACATCTATTGTGTCAGCCAATCTTTCAATAACTTAGCCCTGTCACGACTTACATATATCTCCTCATCTACAGGAGGCTTTAGTACCAACTTATACCGTCCGTTCAAATGAGTAATCATCCGATCTATGGCCCAGTGCTGAAGTATGATTCCTCGCGCCGCCCGATAGAAGTGAACTGGATTGAGCTGTTTTTCCAAGGCATCCAGCGAGCTGTTTATCACATACTCTTCCGCATTGCGAAGCTTAACAAATGTCAACTTGTTAACTGAATAGAAATAGGCAATATCCTTCACATCCAGCCTTAACAATTCATCACGCTCCTGAACCAGAAATGCATTTTTATAGTCCGATTTATCCTGTTTTAAAAATGCCAATAGCCTTTCCGATATAGTATCAGGTTCTGACAATCGACTCAGTTCCTCAAGTTTTACAATGGCTTGTTCAACCGTCTTTTCTGATATTGGTTTCAAAATATAATCAATGCTGTTTACCCGAAAAGCATTAATCGCATATTGATCATAGGCTGTTGTAAATATTACAGGGCATTTTGGCGTGTACAATTCAAACAGGTCAAACGAAGTGCCATCGGTCAATTGAATGTCGGCCCATAACAGGTCAATTTCGGCATCAGACTCACTTAATGCATTTAATGCATTTTTTACGCTGCCGGCAATACCTGCACACTCCCAGTCTGGACGCAGTTTTGCAATCATCTTATTTAGTCTGCGTTGTGCCGGAAGTTCATCTTCTACAATAAAGTACCGCATAACTTATGCTTTCATTTTAAGTGTTGGTATTTTTATAATAAAATATTCTTTGTCTTTGTTACACACCACATTAAAGTCACCTAAAAGAGCATACCTCTGTTTAAGATTGCTGAGACCGGTATGGGTTGAATAAGTCGATATTTTAGGATTAAGGTTATTTGTAATCATTATACAATCGTCTTTTTGCCTGATCGTAATATTTAGTGGCTTGTCAAGATCGGCACGATTGTGCTTAAGTGCATTTTCAAGTAATATTTGCAGCGACATTGGCGGTATAAACCTTCTTTTTATTTCATCTGTTAAAGTCACTGATAAACTTACGCCATGGCCCAGCCGCACTTGATGGAGAAAAAAGTAGGAGTCAAGAAACTTTAGCTCCTCCGCCACATCAATCAGCTTGTTCTGGTTACTTGCCAGGACATATCGATACACCTCGGCCATTCTTTCAACCATTTCAATAGCATTTTGACTGTCATACTCAATCTCCGAGGCCAACACATTAAGGTTGTTAAACAGGAAATGTGGGTTAATTTGCTCCTGAAGCGCCTTGTACTCTGCCTGTACTTTTTCCAGTTTCATTTTCTCATAAGCTTGTTGCGATGCATTATACATTAACATCAGGTTAGAGAAGATGATATTGACATTCATAATAAATACGCTACACAGGCCTAACACAAGTAATGCGATCAATCCATACACCGTTTGATCTGAATTACTGTTTAGTATAAGCTCTGAAAAATGATTTTGACTAAAATAATAGCCAATAGTAAATAATAGAATTCCACAAAATAAACCACACACCATCTGAACAAATGATCGCGAACCTCTGGGATGAAATGGAATATATCGATCCAGTAACAGATCAAATAGCATGAGGCATTCACCATAAGCAATCAGAACAGTAATAATAGTCAAATATCCAATTGGGCTACCGAGTACCATAGATAGCGGAACACCTGTAAATAATCTGACCATCAAGGTTAATGCAAAGCCTAGAAAAGCTGTTTTTGCCAGTCGTTTAAGTACAATTCCTGTTTTGTAATTATATCTATGTTTATACTTCATTGATTGGAGGTTAATTATATACCAGATTACATATTCAAATTAAGTTTAATCAATCCGGTGATGAATAAAAAACAGTTTTTTTGATTTAGATCCCTGTTTAAAGACTTCTTTTGCTAAGAATCACATAAAATTACGAATAATGATTTTGAAATAAACCGTTATGTAAGGTAATATCTGAGATCGGCTGATCTGGTGAAAAAAGTGTGATACAAAACTTGTGAGTTCTCTTTAACAATAACTAATTAAAGATGGTATAACATTAAGTGATTCGATTTGAGTCTTAGGCATTGGCTAGAAGACAAATAAGCATGTCAATTCCTTTTTTTTACCGATAATATTATCAGGTTTATAAACACCTATAAATAATAGTAGCGATAGGTTCGACACAAAAAATCATGGCACTACCTATCGCTTTGTAAATGATTACAATCTTACT
>JAKSBD010000562.1 GCA_022361295.1 Bacteroidales bacterium | reverse complement strand
TATATATATATCATGTGTTAATATTGTAGTGGTTATAAATGAATATTTCGCTGTTGATTTTGCTAGAAATCTGTTTTTATGAGGATTGGTACCTGTGTGGTGAGGTCCGGGTAATAAAATAGTTGTACGTTATGGAAGTCATTAAGTGTGAAGAAATGTAAATAGGGTAAATTAATGCAAGTACTGGTTAAATTTAATTATTTACTCCTTTGTACAATTCATGTTCTTTGTAATGTAGAAAATGTCTTTGTCAATGGGTGTAATTGAGAAGACTCTAAAAGCAAAAAAAACAGGTAAGTGACAGCACACCTACCCGTTGCAAAATAAATGAACAACACGAATTATTCATTTCTAAATGTAAACTTATGAAAAAATCGTTAAAACTTAAGCTAAAAGGATGCTTTCATAATCAGTTTGACTCCAATAGAGCATACTGGTTAAGGGCTTTTATAGTTGCCTTTTTAAGCTTAACAATTAACCTTGCTTCTGTTTATGCACAGGGCAATACCATTACCGGTACAGTTAAAGGTACGGATGGATTAACATTACCGGGAGTAACTGTGGCATTAAAAGGTACTACTACCGGTACTATTACTGATATTGATGGTAATTTTACGTTAAATAATGTACCGGCTGATGCAACTATTGTTATTTCCTTTGTGGGAATGACAACCCAGGAATTTGCTGTGGGAAGTCAAACAGTATTTAATGTGACCCTCGAAAGCAGTACAATTGGTCTTGATGAAGTAGTGGCCATTGGTTACACGGTTCGTAAAAAAGGTGAAGTAACCGGTTCGATCAGTACGGTGAATGCTGAAGAGATCAGTAATTCTTCAAGTCAGGATTTAGCCAAGTCATTATCAGGTAAAGTACCGGGATTAATTATTACTGACCGTGGTGGTTACCCTGGTGAAACAGATAACCAGACCTTATTAATACGAGGTAATGCAACCTTAGGTAATAACGCCCCATTGATATTAATTGATGGTATTACGGCCGGTAGTTTTAACCACTTGTCACCTCAGGATATTGAGTCGCTTACTGTTCTGAAGGACGGTGCAGCTGCAATTTATGGTGCTCGAGCAGCCAATGGTGTAATCTTAATAACTACCAAACGCGGAAAGGCCGGGAAGCCCGTTTTTAACCTTTCTTCTTCTTATAATATTTCATCTTTCTCTGCTCGGCCTGATTTGATGTCATCTGAACAATATGCCATTTACGAGAATGAGATAGCTGAACGTAATGGTACTGCTCTGCCATATACTCAGGAAGATATTGCCAAATATGCATCAGGAGAGGATCCTCTTAATTATCCTAGTACAGACTGGGCCGATTTAACGTTTGCCGATCATTCACCTGAACTACGTACCTCTCTATCGGTATCGGGAGGTAGTGAAAATGTGAAATACTTTGTGAGTGGTGACTATGTTGACCAGGTTGGTATGTATGAATCGGGCGATTTGAATTGGAAACAATACCAGGTGCGTTCAAACCTTGATATTAAGCTATGGGAAGACTTTACCTTAGGCGTTGATTTATCAGGTCGTTTCGGAACCAGAATGCAGCCGGGTGTTGATGCGGGTTACATTTATAAACATATCTACACAAACTTACCAACGGAGGTAGGATACTATCCAAACGGTCTACCGGGATGGGGTGGCGAAAACGGAGCCAATCCGGCTGTCATGTCCAGCTCCAAATCTGGTTTCAGAGAGCAAACAGATAATGACCTACGTGCTAAATTCTCTTATAACTGGGATCTTAATAAACTGACAAATGGTTTAAGCATCAAAGGTTTTGCAGGTATCCGAAAAATGAGTAACGATATTAAATCATGGTACACACCATGGACTGTTTATCAATACAATAAGGGTAATGAAGAGTACGTTCCGTCTACAGGTTTCTCACAACGAGGTAATGAACGTATATTACGCGAGAGCTTCTGGAAGTACGATGAATTGATGTTAAACACAACCATTCACTATGATCGTACATTCAACGAAGATCATACTTTCAGAGGTTTTGTAGGTGTTGAACAAATGACGATTGAATCGCGCGATTTCTGGGCCGAGCGCAGAGGATTCCCAAGTGCTGATTTACCTGAATTATTTGCAGGTAGTGATGAAGGACAAGGCTCTTCAGGTGTATCATCAGAAAATGCCCGTTTAAATTTCTTTGGTTCAGTATCATATGACTATAAGAAGAAATATTTTGTCGATTTAACCCTGCGCCATGATGGTTCCAGTAACTTCCCTGAAGGTAAGCGCTTTGGTACTTTCCCGGGTATGGCTGTATCATGGTCATTGGCCGATGAGGACTTTATGGATTTTACCAATAGTTGGTTAAATGTATTTAAAATAAGAGCATCATGGGCCATTATGGGTAACGATAGAGTGCCTGCCTTTCAGCACCTAACACGTTATGCCTATAGTAATACCAATCCTGATTCGGCACAGCCTAACTATTATATGTTTGGCACGCCAGGTGTTAGATATAACGGCTATTCAAGTGCCGATTTTCAATTGGCTAATCCAAACATTACCTGGGAAACGGCTGATACAAAAAACATCGGTATCAACTTCACGGTATTAGACAGGCGATTAACAGGTGATATTAATTACTTCTATCAGAAGCGTTCGGATATATTGCTTGGACAAAATGCCATTTACCCTGACTTTACAGGTATTAAAAACTTACCGGATGTTAACTTTGGTAAGGTAGATAGTTACGGATGGGAATTTCAGTTAGACTGGAGCGACAAAATCGGGCAGGTTAATTATAGCGTTGGTGCTAATATGACCAATGCCAAAAATAAAGTGATTGACCTTGGTGAGGCGGCTGATGTAACTGAATGGATGAAGCAGGAAGGACACCCAATGGGTTCATATGTTGTGTACCCTACTTTCGGCATCTTCCGTGATCAGGAACAGGTGGAGAATGCAACAGCTAAATTAGAGGGTACTGTTGAAGGAGAGCCACATTATATTGATACCAATGGCGATGGTGTGATTGATGCAGACGACAGAATCCGTAAGTATTCATCCAATGTGCCTGAAATACAGTTTGGTTTTTATGGTGGTCTTCAATATAAGAACTGGGATTTTAACTTCTTATTCCAGGGACAGGCTGAAGCTGAAGTGTTGGTTTTCTTCGACCAGTTAGGTGCTAAACCTGAATATGTATTTACAGAGCGCTGGACGCCTGAAAACAGAAATGCGCGTTATCCTCGGGCTTTTGCCCAAAATGACCCTTATAGTGGAAACCAAAGCGGTAGCGCAGATAATTTCCAGGGAGCTGATTTCTGGTTGCACGATGCTTCATTTCTGCGTTTAAAGCAGGTTGATTTAGGCTATACTTTCACAAAGGACCAATTGGGCTTCGGAGATTTAAAGGTGTTTGTACGAGGATTTAACCTATTGACTATGTTCTCAGAGGTATACGATCTTGGATTGGATCCGGAAGCCACCGGTTATAATAACTCCCGTGGAAGTACGTACCCGTCATTGAAAACATATACAGTTGGGGTTAACCTTACGTTCTAATGTAACTCTTTGTTAGTAAACGAAAAGTGAAAAATAAAGTGATTATCATGAAAAACATACATAAAATATTTCTATTCATAGCAATTGCAGCTCTATCGTTGTCCGCTTGCGAAGACGTATTAGATACAGAGGTGAAAAATGCATTTGCAGAAGATTTGGTGTACAGTACACCCGATCAGGTTGAACAGCTGGTATTCACAGCCTATAATAGTACAGAAAGCTGGTCAATAAATAAGTTTCAATGGTGGGGACGTCGTTTTAACATCGAAGGCGGTTCATTTGAAGCGAAGTTCAATTTTAAAAACCTCGACTTATTCAGAGTAAGAGCCGGATGGACACCAAGTAACGTTGGTATTTTCGGCGAGAAGTGGAGAAACTACTGGATATACGTACGCATGACCAATGAATTTTTGGATAAGATTGATGACAGCGAAGCCATGGCCATTGATCCTGAGAAAACAACTGCTTTAAAAGCTGAGATGAAGTTCTTGCGTGCTAATCTTTATGCTAAGTTGATTAAAATGTATGGTGGTGTACCAATCATGGAAAGTGCGTTGGCCATGGATGAAGATTTCAATGTAATGCGAGATAGTTATGAAGCTTGTGTTGAATTTATCGTAAAAGAGTTAGATGAAGCAGCAGCCGTTTTACCACCCTCGCGTCCTGATAGTGAGTTTGGTCGTGCAACCAGTTTGGCAGCTTTAGCTGTTAAATCTCGTGTATTATTATATGCAGCAAGTGATCTGCATGATCCCGCAAATGTGCCATCAGAAAATCCAGAATTATACTCGTATTCTAAAGCTACAAAATGGCAAGATGCAGCTGATGCAGCACAAGCGATTATTGATTTGGTTGCTGAGCGAGATTTAATTTCAGTAGCGGATGCTGAAGCATATCAAGATCTGTTCTTATCACCTAATGATGACATACTATTTGCTCGTCCATATAGTTCAGAGTATTATGATTTTGGTACAGATGTTAATTCGTTACCTGACATGACGCAGAGCCCCAATGGGTATGGCGGATGGGCGCTTTCATCACCCACACATAATTTTGCCTTGCAATACAATATGGCTGATGGAACAACAACATCAGAAGCTACTTATGATGCAACAATGCCCAATGAAGGACGTGAGATGCGTTACTATGCAACCTTAAATTTCAACGGTGCCGAGTTTAGAGGAAGAGAAATAGAGTACTGGTTACAGCTGGATGCCAGTGGTAATGTTGATGGTAATGCTACTCATGGACAGGATTCTCCTAAAGGACTGGGTAATGTGGAACATTCATCAAAAACAGGCTATAACATTCGTAAATTTCAAGATGAGAGCCTCAATGAATTAACTGATATATCAGGTGACCGTCCTTTTATCCTGTATCGCCTGGCGGAGGTGTACCTGAACTACGCTGAAGCTCAATACGAGTTGGGCAATGAAGACGAAGCGCGTCGTATGCTTAATAAAGTATCGACAAGAGCACTACAGCCAGAGGTTACAGCCGAAGGTGATGCATTGTTGGAAGCCATTAAACGTGAGCGTCGCGTTGAGCTATGTTTTGAAGGTCATAACTTTTACGATGAACGTCGCTGGATGAATACAGCACACCTTGGAATGGATATTCGCGGTTTAAAATGGACAAAGAATGTGGCTGGTGAACTTCAGTTTGAAGAATATACTGTTGTAAACCGCCCATGGTGGGATAAGCAATATTATTTACCAATTCCACAATCAGAGGTTGAAAAGGCGCCTAATATGGCTCAGAATTACGGCTATTAATGGAGGCAAGTGTAATTTCAAAAACTAGAACAATGAAAAAAATTATATCATTTCTTAATATATTCATTCTTGGCTTACTCGTTATAACCGTTAATAGTTGTAAGGAAGATGATTTATTGATTATAAAAGAAGCGGTGATGACCTGGGAGAATCCGGCCGAGCTGGTTGAAGGTTTGCCACTGACGAAAGAACAGTTAAACGCCACAGCTAACGTTCCGGGAACAATTGTATATACTCCTGAACTGGGTACTGTTTTACCATTGGGTGAAAGTCAGCAATTATTGGCAGAATTTACGCCAAGGGACTCAAAAAACTATAAAAAAGTTTCTAAAACAGTTACCATCAATATTGTAGACAGATACTTTCCGATAATCATATGGGAGGACCCTGCTGTTTTACCGGAAGGTACACCGCTAAGTGAAGGAGAAGATGGACAGTTAAATGCAGAAGCAACAGACGCAGAAGGTAATAAGCTTGAAGGTTCATTTGTTTATGATCCGCCGGCAGGGACTGTACTACCTCTTGGTGAAAACCAGGAGTTAAAAGTTACGTTTACACCAACTGCTCCAACACACCAGGCAACATCGAAAACTGTATTGATTAATGTTAGAGATGTGGTGCCGTTAAGAGTGCTAAAAGGAAGTGCCGTTTTTGTTGACCACTTGAAGCTGGCATTTGATGTGTCTGATGAAGTAGGAAGCTTAGGCGATAGCCCAAAAACTGGATTCTCAGTACATGTCAAAAACCATACTAAAGGTATTGACAGAGAATTTGGAATTGCTGATGTAACATTTGATCCGGCCAATGCAACGCAACTGGTAATAGAACTTGCTGAAGAAGTGTATGCCGATGATATGATTACCATTACTTATAATGAAGAAGGCAACACAATTCTTTCTGTTGACGATCAGATTTTAAATTCTTTTGATGCAGAAAGGGTAGCTATTCCTGTTGCAGGTGACGATGTGCTGGCAGGAAATTCATGGGCTGGCTTTGAAGGAGCTGGTGGTGCAGATGCCGGTGGAGCTGCTGGTTATTGGGTCGGCGGCGGCGGATATCCTTGGATGCGTACTACCGATATGTTTGCATCAGGTGTAGCATGTATGGAGTTCTCTGGTACTTATGATGATAAGGTTCTGTACGGAATGAACTTTGGTGATAACGTAGATACGCAACCGGGAGCCTATGAGGTGACGCATAAAATCTATATTGAAGCAGGTTCAGATCTTAAGACCTTACGAACAGCCATTGCCAGAAAAGAAACAGGTTGGGGCGATGATGTGGATGCAGTGTGGGATGTTGAAAACATTTCACGCGGCGAATGGGTAACCATTAAGCAGATCATTAATATTCCGGTTGCATCGGGCGATTCAGAAAAGATGAGATATTCTTACTATGTTGAAGCAGGGCTCAATGAAGGTGCTGCAGATACACAAACGTTCTATCTGGATGATATGGGATTAAGAAAGGTGGATGTGGCTCCACGACCATAACGACGAACACTCGAAATTAGGGTTTAATTCTCTATATTACAGTTAAGATAAAAGCGGGGGTATTGACTCCCGCTTTTTTACATGGAAGTAACATCGTATAAGAGGATAATATTTGACTATCGGAAGTTAAGTTCAATCTGGAAAGTCCTTTTAATTATCCCTTATTTTGTTCTTATATTTATTACAAACTCGCTAGAAGATGAAAAAGCATTTCTTATCAATACTATTTCTTTCCATTGTATTTGTCGCATGTGCACAAGATAAGCCCAATATCATCCTGCTCTTCTCTGATGATGCAGGTTACGCCGACTTCGGTTTTCAGGGTAGTGAAGAAATGATAACGCCTAACCTGGATAAGTTGGCAAAGCAAGGCGTAAGGTTTACACAGGCTTATGTTACTGCATCAACCTGTGGGCCGTCACGGGCAGGAATGTTAACAGGTAAATATCAGCAACGTTTTGGCTTTGAAGAAAACAATGTACCTACTTTTATGAGTGCCAACTCAGCTTTAGATAACGACGATATGGGCGTGCCATTGGAGCACAAAATGGTATCTGATTATTTAAAGGAACTTGGATATACCACTGCTGTATTTGGTAAATGGCATTTGGGTGCTGCCGATCGTTTTCATCCATTAAAGCGGGGTTTTGATGAGTTTTATGGTTTTAGGGGTGGTGCACGCAGTTATTATGCTTATGAACCTGTAACAAGTACACGAAAAGAAAATTTGTTGGAGCGTAATTTTGAAGAGTTTGCTGAACCAGAGCGCTACCTGACTGATAAATTAGGTGAAGAAACATGTGCTTTTATTGAACGCAACCAGGATAAGCCGTTTTTTGCTTTTGTATCTTTTAATGCAGTACACACGCCAATGGAAGCTGAAGAAAAAGATAAAGCAAAATTTCCACAGTTATCAGGTAAACGTCAGGAGGTGGCAGCCATGACGCTGGCGCTTGACAGGGCATGTGGACAAATATTGGAGAAACTCAATGAACTTGGGCTTGACAAAAACACCATCGTGGTATTTACCAATGACAATGGAGGACCAACTGATAAAAATGCATCTATTAACCTGCCATTAGCCGGAACTAAATCCAATCATCTGGAAGGAGGCGTAAGAGTTCCGTTTATTATGCGCTGGCCAGGTAAAATCAATAAGAAATCAGAATTTACATATCCTGTCAGTACATTCGATTTATTACCAACATTTGTTGCGGCAGCAGGTGGAGATATAGATCAGTTAAAAGATATTGATGGAGTAGATTTATTACCATTTTTGAATAGTAAAAGTGAAGAGC
>JAKSBD010000559.1 GCA_022361295.1 Bacteroidales bacterium | reverse complement strand
TGGCTCCCGCCGGCTGCTCGATTTCTTAGCGAGATTCGACAACGAAGGCACACCGCAAAGTTCAAACGAAGCGGGCATTGCGGCTCCGGCCACATGCCGTGCCGACGGCGACTTCGTTGTCCACATCACCACCAACTATGGTTCCGCAATGTCCGTGTGTTGTATATTCGCAGTTACATACATCAGCAATGATAAGGATATCATCAATTTCAGCTTTAATAGCACGAATAGCTTTTTGAACAATTCCATTGCTTTGGCAGGCAACGTGTCCATGTTCATCTTTATGCTCAGGAATACCAAAAAGCAATACGCTTTTAACGCCTTTAGAAACTGCTTTTTTACATTCTTCTACCAAAACATCGACTGACATCTGGTAGTTTCCTGGCATGGAGCTGATTGGATTCTTTACTTTCTCACCGGGACATACAAACAACGGGTAAACCAAATCTTCAACACGTAAGTGTGTTTCGGTTACCATGTTTCGTAGTATCTTATTGTATCTTAATCTTCTTAGGCGGGTATCAGGAAATGCCATATTCTATTTTTTAAGTTAACGATATTGAGGTTTTAATTGTAATTTAATCTCTTGCCATAATCCTTCGTATGTCGACAGTCTGGCTATAACAGCAGGTGTTACATCTTTTTTTCTCATGGACTTGGTTGTGGCAGGACCAATGGAGGCGAAGCCAACTTCACTATGGAGATATTCTCCATACAGATTCATAAATCCTGTAAAGCACGAAGGGCTTGTGCAAACAACTAACATTGGTTTTTTTGATGTAAGCAAGTTAATCGTTTTGTCATTTTGCTGTTCTGCAATAATTGTTCGATACACATTGAATCTTTTGAAATCACATACGTTCTTTAAACCATCTGCCAATGTGTTTTCGGCCAGTTCACCCAGCATGCCTACCCATTTTTCACCAGGACGAATATGGGCTTGCTGTAGTTCTTTTACTAAATCTGACGCTGTACGACCGCCAGAAACCCACCAGGGTTTCATTCCATATTTTTCCAGTACTTGTGCTGTTTTTTTGCCAATACAGATAAAGCTTTTGTCTAGCACATCGGCAGGCTTTACCTGTTGAAAGAAATACTCAACACCTCTTTTACTGGTGAAAATAATTCGTCGGCTTTGGAACAAGTATTTTTTACATTCTTCTTCGAGCGTGACCTCTTCGGTATCAATCATTGGATCGCATACAACTTCTACTCCTTCACTCATCAACCCATTGTACAATAAATCATCTTTACCCATCGGATGGGTTAGTACAACTGCTGTTTGTCGTGAATAAGGGTCCATGCTACTGATTATTTAGAGTCCGAACTTTTTCAAGAATTTCAACACCGCCTGATTGGGCAATTTGTTGAGCCAATTTACGACCAATTTCTTCTGAGTCGCAAGCTTTTCCGCTCAATTCTGCTCGTAATTCTTTTGTACCATCGGGCATTGCTACCAGACCAAGTAAATGAAGGTTATCGTCTTCAACGCGGGCATAGGCCCCAATTGGAATCTGGCAGCCTCCTTCCAATTCATTAAGGAAGCTACGTTCTGCCGTAATCTGTTGGAAACTTGTTTCACAATGAAGCTTCTTAACAATATTATCAATTGCTTCGTCGTTTTCTCTTATTTCAATGGCTATTGCACCCTGACCACAAGCTGACACAAAATAATCAGCTTCAAGTAATTGTGTAATGACATCATTGTATCCTAAACGAATGAGGCCGGCCCCCGCCATCACCATGGCGTCACAATGACCGTCGTTCATCTTTTTAATGCGTGTATCTACATTGCCACGTATATCAACAACTTTGACTTTAGGGTTAAGGCGGTGTACCTGAGCCTTTCGTCGCAGGCTTGAAGTTGCCACAGTATGAGACTCACCCATGTCTTCCAACAGAATCCCTTCCTTACTAACCCAAGCATCTCTATATTCAGCTCTTTCTAGAATGGCTCCTAATTGTGCCCCTTCAGGAAAAACAGTTGGCAGATCCTTAAGGCTATGAACACACATATCTACTTCATCATTAAAAAGAGCGTGTTCCAGTTCTTTGGTAAATAAACCTTTGTCACCAATTTTAGATAAGGCAACATCCAGTATTTTATCTCCTTTTGTTGATATAATGACAATTTCAAATGTTTTGTCCGGAAATGCTTGTTCTAGTTTTGATTTAACCAGATTGGCTTGATAAAGGGCGAGTTTACTACCTCGTGTTCCTATTCTAATGGTGGATTTATTCATATAATCTTAGATGCTGAGAAATAAAAATACAGATGATAAAAACATCTGTATTAGGGACTATGAGTTAAAGTTAAAAAATTCTTCGAGTATTTTAACTTTTTCTGAATCACGACCATCATTCGTTACGTTTTTCATTTGCTTAATTAACATGCGGGTTAATTTAGCACTAAGGTGATCGCCGTAGTCATTTATTTTCTTTGATGCTTCCGCATCATCTTTTACCTTTTTATAGTTCTTGGCTTCAAGGGCATGAACACCTTTAAACGTTGATGTTATAGATCCAATGGCTGAACTCATTCGACGAACACTTAGCCAATCATCAAATTCGTTTAACACATCTTCAATAATTGCTTCAGCTTCTTCAAGTTTGCCTTTGCGTTTTTCAAAATTGGCTTTAACTACTTCCTCAAGATGGTCTAAGTCATAGATGCATACTCCCTCAACATTGGCTGCATCAGATTCTACATTACGTGGACTGCAAAGATCAAGGATCATTAATGGCTTGTAATTTCTTTTCTGCATCACGTCTTCCAACATCTCCTTAGTTAATAAAACCCGAGAAGAGCCTGTTGTGTAGGTAACCATATCAACCGACACAAGCTGTTCGATGTATGATTCAAATGGAAAGGCTACACCATGCACTCTGTCAGCTAGTTGCTCGGCTTTGCCTAAGGTGCGGTTAGTTATCCAGTTATTGATACAGCCCTTTTTTGAAATGTTTAGCGCCACGATGGTCCCAGTTTCGCCAGCACCAACAGTAAGTGCTTTAATATTCGGAAATTCACCTAATTTTTTACTGGCTAGTTCAACTGCAGCGGAGCTAACAGAGACAGCACCTTTATTAAGGGCTGTTTTTGTTCTGACTAATTTGCCTGCTTCAAATGCTTTATGAACCATGCGCGTTAGTTCAGGACCAACAAGAGCCGTGTTATCAACCCATGAAAAGGCTTCTTTTAATTGGGATACTATCTGATATTCTCCAAGGATAAGAGAATCAAGTCCTGTTGCTACGCGAAACAAATGACGGGCGCATTCTAATCCTTTATGAGTATATAAGTATTGTTTTACGCTATCATCCTTTTTAAAGTATGAAATGTAGGCGTCAGTAACATTTTCTATATATTGGTTAGAGTCAGCTATTAAAGCAGAGTTAGCTTCAAAATACAATTCTGTACGATTGCATGTGCTTAGTGCCATGATACCTTCAACATCACATTTTTGATTCAGGTATTCGTACAGCCCGTTTATTTCTTCTTTTGTAATAACGAGTTGTTCGCGTATTTCTAGTAATGCAGTTTGATGACTAATTCCAATTAAACCAACCATATTTCAATTCAGAATTAATTGTTCATTTGTTAGCTTAAGCCACTGTGGCAGCTTATGAATCAAAAGTAGAATACAAATCTGTAGCAAATCTGTAGATTTAATTATTTTGGTAGTCCTCTACCTGTTTAGATTGATTTTAGATAATAAATGTTAAAAAGTGGCAATAATTGTAATTACAAAAGGCAGTGCTTTCTAAATCGTTTTGTAGCAAAAGAGCTGGCCCATTCGTGCCTGTTAATTGGATTGGGGTAACAATATTTTAAGGCTTATTTGCTACTGCATTAATTGCCCTGATGCTTGAATAATACGCACAAAACCATCAACACCAAGCACATCTGCGTCAGCTATTACCTGTGCCTTATTGTAGAAAGGCTCCCTTTCTGCAAGCTTTTGACTAATATAGGTTTTTAATTCTTCACCACTTTTTCCAGCTATGAGTGGTCTGACCTGTTTAGGACTGCTTAAACGTCCGGCTAAAGTTTCAACCGACAATTTAATGTATATCGTTAAACCAAATTCATTCATTAGCTGCATATTGTCAAAATAGCAAGGTGCGCCACCTCCTGTTGCAATTATTGTTTTTTCTTTAGCTGCAACTTCTGATACCATTTTGCGTTCAGCCTTTCGAAAAGCATCTTCTCCATATTCAGCAAAAAATTGTTTAATAGTGGTATTGAAGCGCATTTCAAAATAATCGTCAAGGTCGATAAAATCCCATCCAAGTTCCGTTTTAAGGCGTCTTCCAAGAGTGGATTTTCCACTACCCATAAAACCGACCAGAAAAATGCGCTTTATTTCCATTACCTGCTATTCGAAAAGTGACATTTGATTCTTATCATCTTCTTCATTATCCTCACCATTTTCACCCGCTGCGTCACCCGGCATTGGCTCATCCTTGACGATAGGTTCCAACTCATGAATCTTAGAAACCTGATATGTCGTTAGGCGTTTCCCTTTGGCTTTAATACTTTTCACCCCGATAAACTCTGCCACTTCAACAATCAGTTTCTCACGAAGTTTATCTTCACCTCCGAATTTAACCTCCAGACGTGGATAGTCAACATGCATCACTTTAACCATGTGTGACTTAGGATTGTCGCCAATGAACGATTGTTTCTTGGTTGTATTCTCAAACTGGAATCGCTTGATGTAGTAAAAATCCTGATCAGCATCGAAATAGACAGACGACCAAACGATGTCGTTTCTGAATTTCTCAATTAAGAAGATGTTGTCTTCGTAATGGTTGCTTAAATCATAAGTTGTCAGGTAGTACTGTCCATCTTTCGTGATAACTAATACCTGGTCACCTCCATGGAATTCACCTAAGAACTGTCCGCGACCATCGGCGTTTAAACGCAATGTTTCATGTTCAAACCAAATTTTACGACCGCCCAGTGTTGATTCTCCTTTTTTCTTCAACGAAATTGTTTTAACCTCATATTTAGTAAGGATGTTACCCATTGCAGCCCGGCCTTTAATGGCCAGATCACCGAGGTTAACATCGAATACAAGGTTTCGAATGCGGGCTTTTGGACGTAAGACCACTTTTAGTATCTCAGATTCGCCATTGGGGTTAGCACTAAAATACATCAGTTTGGAGCCTGGTGTTTCTTTTGTGATATGATATTCTTTATCGCGTGTTACACCTGTTACTGCAAAGCGTTTCATATAAACATTACCAGCTTTACCATCGCGATAAACAGCATTGTAAATGGTGCGTTTGTCGTTCTTTTTAAAGACAGCAATATGTATGATGTTTTTACCAACAAAGGCTTTATCTGTCACTTTGGTGATAATGTATTTACCATCTTTGTAAAAGATAATTATATCATCAATATCTGAGCAGTCACAAACATATTCGTCCTTACGAAGTGCTGTGCCAATAAAGCCATCATCACGATTGATAAATAGTTTTTCATTTTTGACAACTACCTTGGATGCTTCAATGTTAGCAAAACTTCTTATTTCTGTTTTACGAGGGAAGTTTTTACCAAATTGTTTCTTAATTCGTTTGTAATAGTCAATAGCGTAGGTGATTAGGTTCGCTAAATGATAAGCGATCTGCTCCATCTCCTCCTCAAGTGACGCAATGTATTCGTCAGCTTTTTTCGCATCAAACTTAGAGATACGAATCATTCTGATTTGAGTTAGCTTCACAATGTCATCTCTGGTTACCTCACGCCTTAGCAGGTTTTTAAAAGGCTCTAATCCATGGTCGATGGTTTGAACAACAGCCTCCATCGTTTCACAATCTTCCATTCGCTGGTAAATCTTATTCTCGATAAAGATTCGCTCCAGGGAAGACATGTGCCATGCTTCTTCTAACTCGCCTTTACGAATTTCCAACTCACGCTTAAGGAGTTTAACTGTGTTATCCGTATTTTCTTTCAGAATTTCACTAACTCCAATGAAATAAGGCTTATTGTCCTGAATTACGCAGGCATTAGGGGAGATAGATACTTCGCAGTCTGTAAAAGCATACAAAGCATCAATCATTTTATCTGGCGATGACCCAGCCGGCAAATAGATTAGAATTTCTACATTCTCTGCTGTGTTATCATCAATCTTTTTAATCTTGATTTTTCCCTTATCGTTGGCCTTAAGAATAGATTCAATTAATGAAGTTGTATTCTTACCATAGGGGATATCTGAAATCATTAAGGTTTTACTGTCAACCTTGCTTATTTTGGCTCTGACTTTAACAGCTCCACCTCTTAAACCATCGTTGTAGCGGGATACATCGATCATGCCGCCAGTTGGAAAGTCAGGGAAAATCTCAAAAGGTTTTTCCTGTAGGTATAATATTGAAGCATCGATTAACTCATTGAAGTTGTGAGGTAGAAGCTTTGAAGCCAAACCTACTGCAATACCTTCAACCCCCTGTGCCAATAATAGCGGAAACTTAACAGGTAAAGTTACAGGCTCATTGTTACGACCGTCATAACTCAATTTCCATTCAGTTGTCTTAGGATTAAAAACAACCTCCTGGGCAAATTTAGTTAAGCGTGCTTCAATATAACGAGGTGCAGCTGCACTATCACCCGTATACACATTACCCCAGTTTCCCTGGCAATCAATCAATAAATCTTTTTGTCCCAGTTGCACAAGTGCATCGCCAATTGAAGCGTCACCGTGGGGGTGAAATTGCATTGTGTTACCTATGATGTTGGCCACTTTATTATATCGCCCATCATCCATGCGGCGCATAGAGTGAAGGATACGTCGTTGTACAGGTTTGAGGCCATCATTGATATGAGGAACAGCACGTTCTAAAATTACATATGATGCATAATCAAGGAACCACTCGCGGTACATGCCCGGCAAATGGCTTATGGCAGCCGAGTCAGCATCCCACAAGTGCTGCTCTTCTTTGTGCTGGTTTTCTGATGATTCCGAAGGTGTTTCCTCCGGTATATTTGGGGTGTTAGTATCGTCGAAACTCATTCTTCCTTAATTATTTATTCCTGGGTAACAAGGTCTTCTTCAATAACCAGATTGTCGATAATAAAATTCTGTCGGTCAGGCGTGTTTTTACCCATGTAAAACGCCAATAAATCTTTAACAGGCACATCCTTCTTTAAGCGCACAGGCTCAAGACGCACATCTTTACCGATGAAGTGTTTAAACTCATCCGGTGAAATCTCACCCAATCCCTTAAAGCGTGTAATCTCTGGTTTTGGACCACATTTCTTAATTGCAGATAATTTCTCTTCGTCAGAGTAGCAATAGAAAGTTTTCTTTTTATTTCTAACACGGAAAAGAGGAGTCTGCAAAATATATAAGTGACCATTCTTAACCAGCTCAGGGAAGAACTGTAAGAAGAACGTTAGTAAAAGCAATCGAATGTGCATGCCATCTACATCGGCATCGGTGGCGATAATTACGTGGTTATAGCGCAATGTATCTAAGCCATCTTCAATATCCAAAGCTGCCTGCAGAAGGTTAAACTCTTCGTTTTCGTAGACAACTTTACGGGTTAAGCCGAAGCTGTTAAGAGGTTTTCCTTTCAAACTAAATACAGCTTGCGTATTAACATTGCGGGCCTTAGTAATAGAGCCACTTGCTGAGTCTCCCTCTGTAATGAAAATAGAGCTTTCCCCATTTTCTTCTTTCTTAATATCCGTATAGTGGATGCGACAATCGCGTAGTTTCTTGTTGTGAAGGCTTACTTTTTTAGCACGTTCACGAGCCAGTTTTTTTATGCCCGAAATAGCTTTACGTTCCTTTTCTGACTCTAATATCTTCTTTTGAAGAGCCTCTGCTGTTTCTGCATTTTTATGAAGGAAGTTATCCAGGTGCTCTGTCACAAAATCGAGGATGAAGTTACGGACCGACGGACCGTTAGGGCCAATATCCTTTGATCCAAGTTTTGTCTTTGTCTGAGACTCAAAAACCGGTTCTTCTACTTTAATACTGACAGCAGCAATAATACCGGTTCTGATATCTGAAACATCAAAACTTTTGTTGTAAAAATCGCGAATGGTTTTAACATATGCTTCACGAAAGGCAACCTGGTGTGTTCCACCTTGTGTGGTATGCTGACCATTAACAAAGGTGTAATAATCTTCGCCGTATTGGTTGCCGTGAGTGATCGCAACCTCCAGGTCTTCACCTTCCAGATGAATAATAGGATACAATCCTTCCGTATCCATATTTTCATTCAAAAGGTCAAGGAGTCCGTTTTTACTTTGGAAGGTTTTTCCATTATAAATGATAGACAGGCCTTTGTTGAGGTAAGTATAATTTCGAAGAAGTGTTTCAATGTACTCTTCTCTGAATTTATAGTTTTCAAATATTTCTCTATCAGGCGTAAAGGCAATGAAAGTACCGTTTTTATCAGAAGATTGTGTTAATTCATGATCGGTAATGACCTCACCACGGCTAAATTCAACCAGCTTGGTTTCCCCTTCGCGATAGGCCTGAACAGTAAATTCGGTACTTAAAGCATTTACTGCTTTAATACCAACCCCGTTCAATCCTACTGATTTCTTAAAAGCTTTAGAATCGTATTTGGCGCCTGTATTCATTTTAGATGCCACATCAATCACCTTTCCAAGCGGTATGCCCCGTCCGAAATCCCGAACTGTCACACGTCCTTCCTGCACGGTAACTTCTATCTTCTTACCGTTACCCATCATAAATTCATCGATGGAGTTATCCATTACTTCTTTGAGTAACACATAAATACCATCATCGGCAAAAGTTCCATCTCCCAGCTTACCAATATACATACCCGGACGTCGACGGATGTGTTCTTTCCAGTCCAGCGTGCGGATTGCATCTTCGGAATAGTTCTGTGTATTTTGACTACTCATACTTAAAATCAACTAAAAATTCGGAAAAGTGAAGGTCTCCTTCTTGTGGAAAACCATCCAAATATATATAAAACAAGAATTGTTTCGTAATTTCTTTATCAACAATTGCAGTTCAAAAACCCTTTAAAGCCTAACGTTTTCGCTTGGTATTAGCCCCATTTTTTCCATTAAATAGGTTGCATTATGACTTTCGGTAACGCCTGTTCTGAGTTTATAATCAAAACTTAAGCCTTCGTCATTAAAGCTTACTTCAAAGCAGTTGTTGAAAACTTGTCCATCGGTTTGTTTGGCTAATTCTCCCAACTCTAAATCGTGAGTGGCAACCAGTCCGCAACCGTTGTGTTTTAATAGCTGCTTTATTAAGGCCATAGATCCCTGGTATTTATCAAGTGAATTAGTGCCCTTTAATATCTCGTCAAGGATAAAAAATAATTCACCTTCCTTCTTTAAACGTTCTAAAATCATTTGCAAGCGACTTAGCTCTGCAAAAAAGTATGATTCATGCTTAAGTAAATTATCAATCGCCCGCATATTGGTAATAAATGGCAGTGGTTTATATTGAAATTTTTGAGCTGCAACAGAACAACCATTACCTGCCAGGACAAGAGCAACTCCAACAGTGCGTAAAAAAGTACTTTTACCTGCCATGTTGGCTCCGGTCACAACGCAAATCCGTTGTTGATTAATGAAGGAGAAGTCGTTTCTGATTCTTTCTCTTTCTGGTATTAATGGGTGGCCTAATTCACTGGCTTCAAAAATGATCTCATCAGATACTTCAGGATATACATTGTGTGGGTGGTTGTATGAAAATGTAGCCAGGCTGTTTAGTGCTTCAAATTCATGAAGTGTTTCAATCCAGTTATTTAATTGATCGCCATATCTATTATGCCAGGCAAGTAGTCGCATGCAAACCAATAAATCCCACAGGAAAAAACCATTAAGAATAACACCTAAAAGCATGTTTAAACGCTGGTCGAATTGCTTGATAAGGCCAGCTAATTGTGATGTTACTTCACTGGCGGTTTTGCCATCGCTTTTGAGTTTATTTTTCAGTGCAACAAGGTATTCTGATTGCAGGTCACTTTCTTCAATATGCCGGATCATTTTTGCATAGCGTTGAAGGTAGTTGCCCAGTGACGCTACTTCATTATGTACTTTATTAATGTTTTTTAATCGTGCTCCTACCAATCCCAGTCCAATAAAAAACACGTAAGCAATCATTGTGCTGTTGATAAAATCAAAAGAAATCAACACAATTGTTGTTAACAGAATGATCCAGAAAACTGCCATCGCAATTTTGGTCGATTTAGTAATAAAACTTAGATCTGGCTGTTTGCTTAAGTCGATTTTGCGATTCTTTTTATTAGCAGTGGCTACCAGAGCTCCAAGAGCATAGAAGTGTTGTCTGAATTCATTTTGTTGGGTCAACTCTTTTACTGCCTCTTGTTTTGAGAGGATGTCTTTCTTTGATAATGAAATGCTTTTTAGTTTGCTGGCTAATTGTTTTAAGCCACCAACTGTCGATGTTCTGTTTATGAACTGAAATAAAGAGCCTTTACCAAACAGATCCAGGTCGTGAGCGTAATCATGATCGGGTTCAATAAACTCAGTGCCATCGGTTTCATTTAACCAATCTTGAGTATAGTAATTGAGCTCTTTGGTGAGTAGTTTTATTCGGTGACCAACATAAGCACGTTTTGAAGAGATGTTGTTTGCCCGCCAAACCAGCCATAAGAAGCATGTAAAACAGAAAATGAAGCAGGCAAAAAACTCATACGACCAGTGTGATAGAATGGAGAAAGGTAATGCAAACGCACATATAAAAGCTATCAGACGTAGCCAGGCATTTAGGATAAATCGTTTTTTTAATTTACCCTCTTCTTCTTCCCATTGTTTCTTACTGTCCTGGTATTCTTTCCGAATCTTCTTTAGTCGTTGGCTGCCATCAATTGCTCCCATATCATATCTTTCAGTTCTGTGATGCCATTATTGGCAACCGAAGATATAAAAACATAAGGCAGGTCAGGTAAATCTTTTTTAATTTCCTCTGTTAACTCCTCATCAAGCATGTCTGATTTTGAGATAGCCAGCATTCGTCCTTTATCCAGTAGTTCAGGATTATATTGCTTCAACTCGTTGAGCAGTATCTGGTATTCTTTTTTAATATCTTCAGCATCAGCAGGGACAAGAAATAATAAGATGGAGTTTCGTTCAATATGTCGAAGGAAGCGAATTCCCAACCCTTTTCCTTCACTGGCACCTTCTATAATACCCGGAATATCAGCCATGGCAAAGGACTGATGATCGCGATAGGAAACGATACCCAAATTAGGAACAAGTGTTGTAAATGGGTAATCAGCAATCTCAGGTTTAGCAGCCGAAACAACAGATAATAATGTTGATTTACCCGCATTGGGAAAGCCTACCAGACCAACATCGGCTAAAACCTTTAATTCCAATATTGCCGCCATTTCAATACCATCTTCCCCTGGCTGCGCATAGCGAGGTGTTTGATTTGTGGCAGATTTGAAATTCCAGTTACCCAATCCGCCGCGACCACCTTTGACAAGTATTATTTCCTGATCATGTTCGGTGATTTCGCAAAGAACTTCGCCTGTTTCGGCATCCTTGGCAATAGTTCCTAATGGCACTTCAATTAAACGATCTTCACCATCAGCACCTGTTGAACGCTGTTTACTGCCATTTCCACCATGGCCGGCAAAAACGTGTCGTTTGTATTTGAGGTGTAATAATGTCCAGGTATTGCGGTTGCCACGTATAATAATGTGTCCGCCACGACCGCCATCACCACCATCGGGTCCGCCCATTGCAACAAATTTTTCCCGTCGCAAGTGCGTTGAACCTGCACCACCTTTACCGGAGCGGCAGAATATCTTTACGTAATCAACAAAGTTTGAACTCGCCATACCTAAATCATTATACCTAAATTCAGTTAAGAATTATTTTCATGAGAGTTGAAATAACAAGAAATCAATTGGAGAGAAGAGAAGTATAGCTGTTGCTATGCTTAGTGAGACTCTCTGATTAATTTAAATGTATTTTTACTCGCAATAAAAGTTTCTTACAGATTATAGGTTTTAAACACAATAAGCCACGGCAAGATATTACCGTGGCTCTAATATCGTCAATTTATATTACTTCAGACTATTTAATACTTCAGAAATACGACCAAAAATATCATCAATATTTCCAACGCCTTTAATAGGTTTGTATAATCGCTTCTTTCTGTAAAATTCAATTACAGGAAGAGTTTGCTCTTCATAAACTTCTAAACGTTTTTTAATCGTTTCCATGTTATCGTCAGAGCGATCTTCTGTTTCTGCACGTTTCAACAGGCGAGCCATCAGCTCGTCTTTTTCCACTTCCAGATTTAAAAGGACAGACACTTTTGTGCCGTGTTCTTTCATAATCTCAATTAGTGCTTCAGCCTGAGCAACTGTTCTTGGAAAACCATCAAAAATAATTCCCTTATCGATTGGTAGTTTTTCCAAAAATGCATCAAGCATATCGATAATGGTTTCATCAGGAACCAACTCGCCTTTATCAATATAGCTTTTAGCAATTACACCTTCGTGCGTGTTATTATGAATAGCTCTTCTACATAACTCCCCGGTAGAAACATGAGCTAAATTAAATTTTTCTGCAATTAATTTGCTTTGCGTACCCTTTCCAGACCCGGGTGCGCCAAAGATGACAACATTGAGCATGTTTATTACTCCTTAAAAAATGAATAAAATAGATGTTATTCTACTACTGTATATATGTCTTTCAGATTTCTTCCGTATCCGTCGTAATCCAAACCGTAACCTACTATAAAATCATTAGGTATATCCATTCCAACGTAATCAAGCTTAACATCGCGCTTGCAGGCATCGGGTTTAAATAACATTGTTGCTACTTTAACATCTGCAGGACCCATTTGTTTTACTTGTTCAACTGTATTAATGATGGTTAAGCCAGTATCAACGATATCTTCTAATAAAACAATAGTACGACCTGAGATATCTTCATTCAAACCAATTAGTTCTTTGACTTTACCTGTTGAGCCGGTACCTGAGTAAGATGACAATTTTACAAAACTGATCTCACATGGAATGGTTAATCTTTTCATTAAGTCAGATGCAAACATAAAAGAGCCATTCAACACACATACCATTAAAGGATTTTTTCCTTCAAGGTCTTTATTCATCTTTTCAGCCACTTTGTCAACCGCCTTTAATAGCGTTTCTTCAGGGATTGACAACTCAAATTCTCTATCTAACAACTTAACTCGGCTCATTGCTTCTTTTTTTTATTTTGGTTTGAAAAATACCAATTGCTTATGCTATCGTCTGAAATAAAGATGATTACATTTGCAAATTATTCAATAAATCAATAAAAATCTGGATTTTAAGCTGCAAAAGTATAAAAAATAAAGATAACCACATGATTATAATGCTTTCTTAACTATTTTTGTGGCGGGAAATAATTAACGAAAGGTTCTTACAGAGAAATTCATAACTAAATTAAATTAATAACTATGCAACCAAAAGTTAGTATTATTATGGGAAGCACGTCTGATCTTCCAGTGATGAAGAAGGCGGCTGATTTTTTAAATGATCTGAAGATTCCATTCGAAATTAATGCTC
>JAKSBD010000549.1 GCA_022361295.1 Bacteroidales bacterium | reverse complement strand
ATTTGCACCATCAACACTCTGATTAACAATACGCACAAAAGTATTACCATTACTATCTAAGTCGATCAATGGCGAAACAAAGTCTCCTGTTTCATCCTTAGTTAAGGTAATACCATCAGGCCCCCACAAAAATTCACCTGTCTTAGATATTTTGTAGATAGTAGCATCTGAGATTCTATCTTCTACATGGTTTCTAATATCGGCGATAGTTACCAATAAGTTGCCATCTGCATCAATTTCAGCATCGTAATCAGTAATAAAACTATTTTGCGGGTGTGCACTAACGATGATTCCATTTCGTCTCCACTGCTCATTTCCTTGTGCATTCAAATATTGCGCACGCACACGGTACTGACGGTCTTCCAGGCTTAACCATACTGCATATGACGAGCCATCTTCAGCTAATCGAATTAAGGGTAATGCTTTTTCACCATCTTTACCATAGGTAAGTCGAGTGTTTACCTCGGCATTTGAAATCCACTTTGTTGGTTGATAATCTTCGGTTTTAAAAGACCATAGCGGACAATCAACTGCTGGTCCATAGTCATTAAAAGGTACTACTTTCCAAAAATAGCTTGTTAAACTTTTCAGCTGATCTTCAATGACATAGCGAGTCTCATCGCCAAGTTCAACCATGGTTAAGGCATCCTCACTTGTACCATAATATAGACGGTAACCTGTGGCAAACTGTACGCGATCCCAGGCTAATTCCATTGCAACACCAACATCCTCTTTCTTATCATTCGGATACTGAAAATTTGTTGATTCAGGCACCGATTGTGGGTTATAAAACGATGGAGTTAATACATAACCTAAACTAGCATCACCCTGGTATACTGAAGCTTTAAGGCGTAGTTGTATTCTATCAGCCTCAATATGCCCTAAACCAATATAAGCATGCCCTGCATTTGGCGCTTCAATAGTTTTTAATCCTTGCCAATCTACACCGTCTACGCTGTATGCAATCTCCAGAAATGAATATGAGTTTGGATTTTCAGCTTTATTATTATTAATAGAAAGTCCAATAGCAACAAAATCGTTTTGACCACTGCTTATATCAATTAATGGTGTGGTAAATGCCGTTTCATCTTCTTGACTATCACCATAAGAATCAAAACCTGCAAATCCATTACCATCATACCAAGCGCCACCTTTTTCAAAATCATCTAATTCCCATCCGATTGGAGGCCACTGTGTTGCTCCTCCCTCAAATAACTCAACTGTATATGTATCGTCTTTTATTGCAGCCTCTAAACTAATAGTTTCATTGCCACCTGTGGTTTCAATTGTTAGTGTTTGCTTAAACAATCCGGCTACAGAGGCATCAATATTAAATGTTAGTACTCCAACTTCGCCGCCTTTGATAGTTGGCAAGCTACCTTTTAAACTAAATGGTGCTTCTAAACCTGTAATTGCAGTCACTTCAAGATCATTATAACCACCATTAGTAAGTCTAAAGAAATCCTCACTTGAAGCATCCTGCTGTCCTTTCTTTAAGATAGTACTCTGCCAGTTTAAAGACTTAATTTTTAATTCAGGCGTTTCTCCAGCTTCCTTAATTAACACTTCGTGCGTTTCTTTAATATTGCCCATATTACTGACATTACCCACAATGACAGTTACATTTTGTTCTCCGCTTAGGTCTTCAGGCATAGTTAAATCAAACTCAATTTCTAAAGGTGAATTATCAACTGTCAATCCATATTGACCACCAACTTTCCATTTTACAACATTATCGCTGACTGATGGTATTAAATAATCCCCTTGCTTTGTTTCGAGCTTCGTCGTATTTTCAATGATTGCCCCTGTCGGAAAGGTAATTTCAAGTTCTGCTAAATCTCCTGTTCTCCAGGTGACTTCCAAAGTCGTTCTAAATTTTTCACCAGGAAAATACTTAGAAGTAAATTTGGCAGTTGTCTCTTCGCCATCTGTCAACGCCTTTAGGCCACCCTGGCTTATAGTCCTATAGATTTGTTCACGATCCTGACCGTACATACTAATTGGCACTAATAGCAAGGCCAACATTAATGTTCGTAGAAATTTGTTCATATTAGTATTAATTTAGTTTTCGGCAATAAAAGTAGATTTTAGTCATTCCTTATATCCAGTGATTATATAAGCGTAGTGTTTTATGAAATAAGCGTTTGCTTGAGCTGATAATCGTTAAATACCTTTTGACATCCTCATGTCTATACAGGAGGATTTAACTAATAATGAAAAGATTAACTCTTGTACCAAACAGCAAATTTGGAAATTTTCTTTTTGGATTGTCTTAAGGGTTTTGCACGGACATACCCATGTCTTACCTCATTTTTTTGCAAACGAAGCATTCTCTTTATTTTTTTATAAAAGTCTTTTAAAGCCATAAGTGTATAGGGAAAAAAATAAGGCATTGCTAATGGTTATTTAAGATGATAGCTGAGCCTAAATAAAGCAAAGACAAACTTTACAGATAAGTAACTAACGGTTAATTACCGTATAACACTGTATAGTTATGAGATTGTAATAATTTGTTTTTAAAGCGTGTTAATGGAGTTTTTCTATCATTAAAATAATGCAATCAGCACATTTCTATATTTAAAGCTTATAGATTGAGAAATGATCATTCAAATACATAAATTAACAACAAGTATGATTTACTATTATAGATTTATTAATTTGCAGCATCAGCTCAACGGAGCAGTCGCTTGAATACTAATAAAGAACATTGGTAATGTCATCACTATAAAGACTGCGGTATACAAATATTTAACTACGACTATGAAACATATCTATCTATTAATTCTTCTAATAATAACTTCATCCGTCACATTATTTGGTCAGAATAGTGATTCGAATTTTAAGGAAGTAGAAGAAAGTAAGGACTGGCAATTTGTTCTATCTCCTTATGCCTGGTTGGCTGGTAACTCAACCGATGTCGGAGGTGAAAAACTACGTCAATCATTTAACGATTTATCCTCTTTGACAAATTTTGGTTTTCAAATGATATCATCTGTCAGATATAAACGCTACTCTTTAAGTTTAGACTGGACTTATGCAAACCTTGAAGCCAATTCTGAAAGTGATTTATTAATTGTTAATGCTGATATATACCAATGGATTGTTGATCCTAAACTAGGCTACATTATATATGATAAAATTGACTACCAGGAAGGCGCAGTTATTGCAGGCTGGAGCCTTGAAGCTAATATCGGCGCCAAATACTGGAGCAATAAAGTAAATGTGGATTATACGCTTACACCATCAATCATTCCCATTGAAGGCAGCATAGAAGAAAGTCAGGCCTGGTGGGATTTAATGTTTGGTGTCAAGTCCCGGTTTGTAATAAGTAAAACAGTAATGCTTTTAGTTGATGGCAACCTTGGAGGATTTGGTATTGGTAACTCGTCAGACCTTTCATATGACTTCGTTTATGCCAATTCATTCAAAGTATCTAAGCTATTACTGGTTACGGCAGGCTATCGAAATTTCAGATATAATCGCACAGATGGCAATAAAGAAAATGAAGTACAAACAACCGTCAATGCCTTTGGCCCCTTCATTGGCGTTTCATTCGTTCTCTAGTAATATATACATATAATAAT
>JAKSBD010000557.1 GCA_022361295.1 Bacteroidales bacterium | reverse complement strand
TTTATTATATTTAGGTATAAATTAATAACTATGAAAAAAATAGCTTCGCTTATTGCCTTTATGTCGATTGGTATTCTTTCGATAACAGCCCAAATAGGAAGTATTCCTGATTATGAGGCATTTATGAGAGAATTGGAAACAACAAAAATGAAAGTGACAGGTTCTGAATCTTTATATGAAGGCTCGCCGTATTTATTTGAGGTTGAGGAAAGTGCTTCTGTTTATCATGACGGTAAAGAAGTAGTTAAGAACCTGACTATGCGCTACAACGCCTATAAAGACCAGGTTGAAGTTAAAAAGGAAGATCAGTATTATGTTGTTCCTAAAGAAGATATCTTTTCAGAGATTCAACTGGGAGAATTCAATATAGTATTGAAAACATACATTTCAACATCAAAGAAGAAATTAGGATATTTTCTGTCAGAAGCTAAAGGGAAACTAAACTTATATTCTCAACATCGGGTAATTCTTAACGAACCTGAAGAACCGGGAGCATTTAAAGAAGCTAAACCTGCAGAATTTGTTAAGAAACAGCCCGTGTCATTTATATTGTGTGAAGATAACGTATTAAGAGGTGTCAAAAACAAGAACAATTTCCTTGATTTAGTTCCTGATCATCAAAAAGAATTAGCTACTTTTATAAAAAAGAACAAGATCAAATTTCGAAAACCTGAAAGTGTAAAGCAACTGGTTGAATATTATAATTCACTTTAACTTATTTCTTCTTTTTCTTAGCGCGCTTCTTTTTAATAGCCATATAATCGGCTTCATCTTCTTCTGCCTGTCGCATTAAGGTTTTCCAATCGGCGTGTGTTTCGGTTGAGAAGTCAATGGTATCTGCATATTCTTCGTGGTCTATATCGGTAATATCAATAGGATAGCCTGTGTATTCCTCAATAGTTGCTAATAAATCCTTTTCTTCTTCACTACAAAAAGCGATAGCAGTACCTTTTTGCTTACCACGGCCTGTCCGACCAACACGGTGAACATAGTTCTCAGGTTGCTCCGGCAGGTCATAGTTAACCACAATATCAACATTAGGAATATCAATACCCCGGGCACTGACATCTGTGGCAATAAGTAGTTTAACTTCACCAGTCTTAAACTGCTTCATTACTTTGTCACGTTCATCCT
Organism: Bacteroidales bacterium; assembly: GCA_022361295.1. Taxonomy (GTDB): domain Bacteria; phylum Bacteroidota; class Bacteroidia; order Bacteroidales; family Marinilabiliaceae; genus Carboxylicivirga. The sequence goes on along the minus strand of JAKSBD010000557.1, from coordinate 1,579 downwards.
GTGTTTTGTCACTGTGGATAGTGACAGCCTCAACATTTACACGCTCCATAGCTTTTAACACTCGTTCACAACGTACTTTAGTACGCACAAAAGCCAGTATTTTCTTATCAGGATTACTTCGTAATACACGTTCTAAAAAGAAGCGTTTATCATCCATTTTAATAAATGCCACCGAATGCTCTATGTTCTTTGCCACCGGATTTTTAGGTGATATTTGTATACGAATAGGGCGACGAACCAATGAGTAAGCCAGCTTCTTTATTTTCTTATCAATCGTTGCAGAGAAGAATAAAGTCTGACGTCTTTTAGGCAGATATTTAATTAAATCCTGAATGTCTTTATAAAAGCCAAGATCAAGCATATGGTCGGCTTCATCCAATACCAAAATCTCAGCATTATAAACTTTAACTACACCCTGGTTAATATAGTCGAATAAACGTCCTGGTGTAGCCACCAACACATCGGTGCCTTTCTTCAGACGTTCAACCTGCTCAGTTTGGTCAACACCTCCGTAGATAGCTGTGAACTTCAAGGCTGTATTCTTACCAATCTGCTTAAATACATCTGTAATCTGTTTGGCCAGCTCATGCGTTGGGACCATCACAATACAGCGCACTCCGGCATCACGATTCTTTCGTTTTTGCTGAAGCAGTTGAAGAATAGGTATAACGAAAGCAGCCGACTTACCGGTTCCGGTTTGGGCAATAGCCAGTACATCTTCTTTTTCCAATATAGCCGGAATAGCTTTAAACTGAATATCAGTAGGGCGCTTGTAACCTAACTGGTCTATACTTTTGGTAATCTTCTCGTTTAAGCCAAACTCTTCAAACTTCATCGTGTATCAATTTTCGGCAAAGATACGATAATAAGTAAGAATTTAGTTATCAGTAATTGTAAGGATAGTTTACATACCTATGATAGATACAATAAACTCTGTTTTACCCCAAAGTCACAAAGATTAACACATTAGTTTTAAGTGTCTTTGGGGTAGAAATAAAGCTGTTATTATACATTAGTTTTAAGTCTCAATAAAAACCAACATACATACGAAATAAAGAATAAGCCCAATCCATAAATTGAACTGACACAGGCTGCTTTTAATCCTGCTGCTAATGCTGTTTGCGAGACACTACCCATACGTTGAATTACATCAAGAATCTCATACATACCCATGGCATTCCATACAAGGCCTGCAAAAAAAGCAAGGCTTCCAAGGTAAAGTACGCTGTTAAGCTTCTTTTGTGATAATGCCTGACCGGTAAAAAGGTAGTAGGCATTAATAAAAGCCATAACGATAGCGGCAAGTCCAAATCCAGTAATAAGAGACATGGCGGCGAGACCTCCATGAATTAAAAAATCAATCATAATGAATTAATTTGGTTTAACAATATATGCCAAACATATGGTCAAGCCATAGGCATTCAAAAAAAATGCGATGAATGGTTTTAAAATCACGTTGAATGAACCAGGAAACATGTTAAAAGAGTAAATGGTTGTTTGACTTATAAAATAAACCGTTGAACGCAAATACTGTGTTTGTGCATTGTTGACGGGCAATTTTTACTATTTTGGTGCAATG
>JAKSBD010000473.1 GCA_022361295.1 Bacteroidales bacterium | reverse complement strand
TTTAGCTAATTTCGAGCAAATACCAATCATGTCCTATGCAGCCAAGTATGCATCAGGTTTTTACGGTCCTTTCCGTGAAGCAGCTGAAAGCGCACCTCAATTTGGCGACCGCAGTACTTACCAAATGAACCCTGCCAACAGTGACGAAGCAATGCGAGAAATTGCTGCTGACATTGAAGAAGGTGCCGATATGGTAATGGTTAAGCCAGCACTCAGCTATTTGGATATAATCTATAGAACCAAGACTGAATTTGAAATGCCTACTGCAGCTTACAATGTGAGTGGTGAGTTTAGTATGGTTAAGGCAGCTGGAGCTAATGACTGGATTGATGAACAACGAGTAATGATGGAAGTTCTTCTTTCAATTAAAAGAGCTGGTGCTGACATCATTATAACTTACCATGCTCTGGATGCAGCAGATATCTTAAACGGACAGAAATAATTATCAGCAATTTGTTATAAGCAAAAAAGCTATTCTCAGACATAAGATAAGCGTTCGAATACCTTGTGTCTATAAACTTACATCTAAAAAACAATGAACAACAATAATAGTAAAAACGCCTTCTCGAAAGCACAGGAAGTAATTCCGGGAGGCGTTAACTCTCCAGTACGTGCTTTTAAAAGTGTTGGTATCGACCCTATTTTCGTAAAGAAAGCCAAAGGAACAAGCATCTGGGATATTGATGGCAATGAATACACTGATTTCGTTGCTTCATGGGGCCCACTAATTCTTGGACATGCACATGATGGCGTATTGGAAGCCGTTAACAATGCAGCTGCCAATGGAACAAGTTATGGTGCACCTACAGAGATAGAAACAGAAATGGCTGAACAGATCGTTAAGATGGTTCCGTCTGTTGAGAAAGTTCGCATGGTTAACTCGGGTACAGAAGCTACTATGAGTGCCATCCGACTGGCACGTGGATACACAAAACGTGAATTAATCATCAAGTTTGCAGGCTGCTATCACGGACATGGAGACAGCTTTCTAATCAAAGCAGGTTCAGGTGCAATTACACTTGGACTACCTGATAGTCCAGGTGTTACAAAAAGCACCGCAAAAGACACCTTAACAGCCGATTACAACAACATTGAATCGGTATGCCAATTATTTGAAGAACATCCTGACCAGATTGCAGCCGTTATTGTAGAACCGGTTGCCGGTAATATGGGAGTAGTTCCTCCGGCAAAAGGTTTCCTGGAAGGTTTAAAAGAGTTGACCCAAAAGAATGGTGCACTGCTTATTTTTGATGAAGTTATTACAGGCTTTCGTTTGGCCAAAGGTGGAGCTCAGGAGTATTTTAATGTGATGCCTGACCTGACAACCATGGGCAAAATTATTGGTGGCGGATTACCTGTAGGTGCTTACGGCGGACGTAAAGACATTATGGATATGCTGGCTCCTATTGGTCCTGTATACCAGGCCGGAACTTTATCTGGAAACCCACTGGCAATGGCCGCAGGGTTAACTGCCTTAAAGAAGCTGGACGAAACACCTAATGCCTACGAGGACCTGGAGAAAAAAGCCGCTTTTGTTGAAGCTGGTTTCCGTTTAAATGCGCAAGAGCTGGGTATGAATGTGGTATTAAACCGCGTTGGCTCCATGATGACTGCCTTTTTTACCGATGCTAAACAAGTGACTTCGTTTGACGAAGCTATGACTTCTGACACAGGTAAGTATGCCGCATATTTCAAAAATGCAGTTGAGAATGGCTTGTACATCGCTCCATCCCAATTTGAATGTTTGTTTATCTCCATGGCGCATACAGAAAAAGATCTGGAAAAGCTGATTAAAGGAAATCGTAAAGCTTTAGAAGCAATTAAATAATAATTATGCCCGGTGCTCAGTGCCCGGTGCTTGTCTATGACGAGTACTATGCACTAGGCACCTTGCACTGAGCACGAATAACTATGAATAATATTTTTCTAGATACAATACACGGTAAAAATACAGAACGACCACCTGTTTGGTTTATGCGCCAGGCTGGACGTGTGTTACCAAACTACAGAGCACTTAAAGAGAACTACACCTTCTCAGAGTTGATGGAAGATCCAAAGCTGGCAGCAGAAGTGACTCTAATGCCTATTTATGATTTGGGTGTTGATGCGGCCATCTTATTTTCAGACATACTTGTAGTTCCTGAGGCACTAGGTATGAAACTAAAGTTTACCGAGGCAGGTCCTGAATTCGGTGCTCCTTTGCATACTTTTGATGATCCTGTCAGCCAGTTAACCAAAGACATGAGTAAACTAACTCATGTTTATGCTGCCATCGACAAGATTATTGAAACCCGACCTGAAGGAAAGCCACTAATTGGTTTCTGTGGCGGTTTATTAACGACCTTCTGTTTTATGTTCCGTGATAATGTGCGTGACATAACCTTTAAGAACGCAACCGAATTTCTTTATAAAGACAGAAAGACCAGCCAAAAGATAATTGATGCTCTGGCAGAAGTATCTGTTGAATATGCTTTAACACAAGTGGAACATGGCGTTGAAGCCTTCCAGCTATTTGAAACCTATGGTGGCTTATTACCTGAAGATTTATATCTGGAACTATTTTTACCGGCATCTAAAAAGATATTAAATGCTGTTCGTGATAAAGGGGTTCCAACCATTTACTTCCCTAAAGACTTAGGCAACGGCATTAAAGAAATTAATAAGGATGTTGCCGACTTTGTTGGAATTGACTGGCGCATGAACCTTAATCACGCTCGTGAGATTGTAGATCCGGAAGTGGGCTTGCAGGGAAACCTCGATCCCCGCTTATTGTATGCCTCTCAACCTGAAATAGAAAAAGTATTGAATGAGAAATATTTGCCTTTCGGTCGCGATAACCAAAAGTGGATATTTAACCTTGGACACGGTATATTACCCGATCTGCCTGTTGAGAATGTGAAGTTTGTAATTGACTGGGTAAAATCTGTTGATTGGGGTAGAAAATAAATTCGAATGATTAGTAACAAATAGTTAATGCATAATGAGCAAAATGCATTAACTGTTGTTTACCTATAACAAACGCTAATCATTTACCACTAACAATTAATCTTTAAAGCAATGCTAGAATTTGATAGGAATCTACTGGAGAAATATAATATTGCCGGACCGCGATATACCAGTTATCCACCTGCAACATTTTTCCATGAGGAGTATGGCAATGAGAATTACAAAGAGAGTGTGATTCTATCAAATGATGAAAAGCCGGAGAATGTTTCTGTGTATGTACACATTCCATTTTGTCCGCAACTGTGTACTTTTTGCGGATGTACCACCTATACGGGTATGGGACAAAGCACTATTGAAAAGTACATTGATGTCCTGATTAAAGAAATTGAACTGGTATCGAAGGATGTATCAAAAGACCGCAAGTTAACCCAGGTTCACTGGGGCGGTGGAACACCCAATGCTATTTCTGTTGATTTAATTAGAAAGGTAACCAACACCATTAAAGCCAACTTTAATTTTGCCGATGAATATGAGATGGCTATGGAATGTAGCCCGGCATATCTCGATTATGATATGGTTGATCAATTGCGCGAAATGGGATTTAACCGTATTAGTTTGGGTATACAGGACTTTAAGAAGGAAGTACTAACAGCCATTAATCGCAGACCTGCAAAAGTACCGGTGAAAGACATGATTGCTCACCTAAAGAAAATCGGTTTCTCTGGTATCAACCTTGATTTGGTTTATGGCCTTCCATTCCAAACTCGCGAAAGCTTTAAAGAGACAGTAGCAGAAGCATTAGACGCCAACCCGGATAGATTGGTAACATTCTCATATGCTCATATTCCACAAGTTATTAGCAGACAACGGATGCTTGAGCAGTATGGCCTGCCAACTCCTGATGAGAAAATTTCGATGTTGGAAGATGCATATAATATGGCAGTTGAGGCCGGCTATGTGGCAATTGGTATGGATCATTTTGCTAAGCCTGATGATGAATTTGCCATTGCCCTGGAAGAAAAAAAGCTACATCGCAATTTTCAGGGGTATTGCACCCGCGAAACAACAGGCCAGGTATATGGCTTTGGCACATCAAGCATCAGCCAGCTATTTAATGCATACAGCCAAAACGAAAAAACCATTAAAAAATACATGGAACGCGTTGAAGCTGATGGAAGAGCTGTGGTTCGTGGTTATCGTTTGAATCAAAAAGAGCAGATTGTTCGTCAGGTAATTAACGAGCTAATGTGTAACTACTACGCAGATTTTAAACAAATTGCCGGCGACTTTTCTGTTAGTATCGATGAAGTTTACGCGGCAGTTGAGTTTGCTGAAGAAAAAGTCCAGTCATTTATTAACGATGACTTACTATCGATTAAAAATGATGCATTTACTGTAATTGGACAGGGACGTTATGTTATTCGTAACATTGCAATGGCTTTTGACCCAGCCCTGAAGAAAGGTAAAGGACAATATTCAAAAACCGTATAAAGAAATACAGATCAGACGTTATAAGCTCTCCAATATTTGTGAGAGCTTTTTTTGTATCACTCAAAATATAATAAGCTGATAACATCCAATCATTGATTTATACCAATTGAATTTCGGAATGCGCCTTTAGAATTTTCAATCTTTTTTAGTTTGATTGAAGAAGAAGCTTTTTTGCATAGTCATAGCTACGGAAAAAGTTTATGATGATAAGCAAGCTAAAAAGAAGATAATTATATGGTGCATTTTGATGTTTAATTGGTATTAAAAGATTTGGAATCCTTCAGTATGATGACATTTCTGGGAAGCTGCTCCTTAATTTTAAGAGCGATTTAACACAAAGGATACTTATCCTTCCAACCAACTAACCAGCTTTTCGAAATCCTCATGCATCTCATCAAATC
>JAKSBD010000428.1 GCA_022361295.1 Bacteroidales bacterium | reverse complement strand
TAATAAGTTAGTAAAAGCGCAGTTTAATGTGACAGCTTCCGATTTTATTAAGTCAAAGCTTATTTTTGAGATCAAGATGCGATTGATCTATACACATCAGACTATTGCAGAAATTGCCACAGAGTTTAACTTCTCTGAACCTAATCACCTCACACGTCTCTTTCGTAACAAAGAAGGTGTCTCACCTGCAGGTTTTCGCCTCAATTATCAAAATGGTAGGTAATCGATATTCTTTGGTAGCACTCCTTACTGCATAAAATAAGACATTTGTATCGTAATAATTAATGTATGAAAAATCTTATTTTATTAATGTTAGTGCTTCTTACATCTTGTTTGAAGCCACAAAAAGAAAGTGCTATGGAAAGTGTACAAGTTCAGTTAATCAGAAATGCAACGCTTAAAATTACGTATGCCGGTAAAACCCTTTTGGTAGATCCTGTTTTGGGTGAAAAGCATAGTTTTATGTCCTTTGTTCAACCGGATAAGAACCTGAACCCAACGGTTGATTTACCGATGTCGATTGCAGAGATAACAAAGGGGGTGGATGCCCTGTTGATTACCCATGCACATCCCGATCACTTTGATCCGAAAGCCATGGAAGTGCTTGATAAGAATATACCTGTTTATGCCCAGCCTTTTGATAGCAAAGCCGCACAAGATGGAGGTTTTAAAACTGTTATTCCTGTTAACGGGACGGCAGATTTAGATGGTATTCAAATTATAAGAACAAGCGGTAAGCACGGCCCTGATGAAGCGCTTGAAATGTTAGGCGAGGTATCTGGTTTTATATTAAAGAAAGATAACTATCCGACGGTTTATATTGTAGGCGATTGTATTTGGGGCGATGAAGTGGAGCAGGCAATTAAAACCAACCAGCCTGATATAATCATCACCAACTCGGGAGGCGCTGTCTTTATGGGACAAGGTCGCATTCTAATGGATGAGCAGGAAACGGTTAAGGTGGCACAAATGGCGCCCGAAGCAACAGTTATAGCCGTGCATATGGAGGCGTTGGATCATTGCGCTACTACCCGCGATAAAGTTGTTGCAGCTGCGAAAGAAAACAACTTGAATATATTGGTTCCGGAAGATGGAGAAGTGATCAAATTGTAATGGCCGGTTTATAATTAGGCATTAGTGTTAAGATACAATGAGAAGTATCAAGACATATGATTTAAGTATCAAGACATAAGTATCAAGACATAAGATATAAGTATTAAGATATGAGACATATGAATCAAGACGATTTGCATCTTGTAAATCATCTCAATACTCAATACTTGTGTCTTACTACTTGTATTTCGTAACAGATTTGTTTCAGTCAACATTAGATCAACATTATTGCACCGGCACTACTTCAACAGGCTGATTAATCCAGTCGTGTTCAAATACTTTTTGACGCATGGCTTTTAATTGGGCAGCCGGGAACTGACTGTAAAATCTAACGGGGTAACCATCAGGTGTTGTAACAATACAAGCCAGATCAATCTGGTAATGTTTCATGGTATATTCGCGCAGGTACTTTAAAGGGTAGGCTACTTTTTTACCAATATCAAGACCGCTTTCGTAGTCCAGCTTTTTAAAGCTGATGGTTTCTTCCTTGTAAGCACAACAACTCAGCACCGGCACGAGGCGTTGGGCCATAGTATTACAGGTTTCGTCATCATAAAGTTCATTGTCACTTTTATTCTTCTTTTTATTGTCAATGGCTTTAAGACATTCAAGTGTTGCCGCATAATTAATAGTGCCTGCATCAAAGGTGTTAATGATACTCTCCAGCATTTTAATTGCAATGTGATAAGGCCAGTTGCGATTGTCAAGCACATGTACCGGCCAGTGCGCCACACGTTTAAAGTGGTAGTGCTTTTGTCTGGTATCCACATGGTAATCAACGGCCCAGGTTATTTCTTCCTCGGTTAAGGCATTAATGTCACTTCTGAAATTATAGGGGTTTTTAAAGGAATAAGTGTCCTTGCCAACCCTTTTCCACTGGAGCATATTGACTACATATTAGTTGATGTGCAAGTTTACAATTTTTGAATAAAGTAGGCAATTGCAAAGCCGTTTTCTGAAGTTAAATGAGCTGTTGACCAGGTATTGGTTTGATGTCACTGTACATACTCTTGTGCTTAATCTGATTTGTAATGATGGAATGAATGAACATGTGTAATGGTTTGTTTCTTTATAATATCAGAAGTCATAATAGTGATTCATATTTATCAACTTGTATAAGATAAACCCATTTCTGTTTAACTATGAAAAAGTATTCTTTAGTTCTTATTCCTGTTGTTTTTCTGACAGTTTCAGTGTCCACCGTTCAGGGGCAAGGGTGCAGTGATGCAGGATTTTGTACGATTCACAGTATAAAGCCCGAATTAGCAGATTCTGTTAAAAGCAGAAATAACATCTTTAAAGCAGGTACATCATACGGTGCAGCACAATATAATGTATCAGTTGTAACACCTTACCTGGAGTATATTCGTACTTTCGGACAAGTATCATTGAGTGCAAAACTATTAATGGGAATTCGAAGTGGTGATCTTGCTACTACAGCAGGAGTGGCGGATCTGATTATTACTTCATCATGGAACTTAAGTGACCAACTGCTATTAACGGGTGGTTTTAAAATACCCTTTAACGATGCTGATCAGCAATCCGGAGGATTACCCTTGCCAATGGCTTACCAAACTAGTTTGGGTACTTATGATATGATTGCAGGAGCCAGTTGGATCACTAAATATTTGACCTTTACGGCAGCCTGGCAGCAACCATTGACTCAAAACAGCAATAGCTTTCTTTTTGAGGACTATCCGGATGGCATACTTAATGATCCTTATTTATCCACCAATGAATATGTGAGAAAGGGAGATGTGTTGCTTCGCATCTCACACAGAACATCAATAGGCAAAAAGTGGACATTGATTTCAAGTGTATTGCCAATTTACCACCTTGGTAATGATAGCTATAAAGAGAAGGATGGGCATGAAGTCATCATTGACAAATCGAAAGGACTGACATTGAACCTGAATGTATTTTTCAATTACGATATATCATCAAATACAGCATTGGAATTAAGTATGGGTGCTCCTGCTGTTGCGCGCACAAATCGGCCAGATGGCTTAAGTCAGTTTTCATTAGGTGTTGAGTATGTTGTGAGGTTTTAGAATAAATCAGATGTGAGTAGTGAGAGGAGAGAGGAGGGTTGTTAACGATTAGTAATATCCAAAAACAACAGCTTTGGACCATCTGTTGGGATTATCAGAAACCTGAAACCTGAACCAAATTCGGAATAAATGAAACGTATACGTTGAACCTTGAATCCTGAACCTGATGATTTACCTTCTAAAACTTTGTAAAAAACGGGAGGTGTAGTAAATTGATCGCGCAACAAAACCAACCAACAATGAACAATACCATTCAAATAATAGATTTAACACCCGACACCATTGCAGATTATGGCGTATGTGGCTACAAAGATGTGGCAAAACACAAAGAGCTGAGAAACAAAATTGAGTGGTTTAAAACCTATCATAAGAGAGGATTAAAAATAAAAGCACTGATTTCTGATGATGGAAGCTACCAGGGAATGCTCGAGTTTCTGCCGGGTGAGTTGGCGCACAGGCCGGTTAATGCAGAAGGATACCTGTTTATTCATTGTATATTTGTAGGCTTCAATAAAGAGTTCAAAGGGAAAGGCTATGCTTCGGCATTGATTGATGAATGTATAAATGAAGCAAAAGCTCAACACAGAAAAGGTGTTGCAGTGGTTACGCGTAAAGGTTCATTTATGATTGATAAGATGGTGTTTTTGAAGAAAGGCTTTGAGCTTGTCGACTCGGCCAAGCCCGATTTTGACCTGCTTGCATATAAGTTTGAACAGGATTCAGCAAATCCCGGTTTTAAAGCTTCAATTAAAGACAACCTGACTAAATATAAAAACGGATTGACTATTCTTCGTTCGGTGCAGTGCCCTTATACCGAGAAAAATGTGAATGCGATCATTGAAACTGCTCAAAAACAATATAACCTAAAGGTTAAACTGATTGATTTGAAGAATGCTGAAGCTGCGCAGGAGACACCATGCGCGTTTGGGACGTTTTGTATTATCTACAATGGTAAAGTCATTAGTCATCATCCCATTAGTAATAAGCGTTTTGAGAATATAATGAATAAACTTCTTGCATAATGCTGATAACTAGCAGTGTAGCTGATCTTGTTTAGGCGTTTAAATGTATTAAAGACCTGTGGCGTCACAAGTTGAAATGGCTCCTGCAGATTACATCTCAATACTCGCCTTAATTGTATTTCACTTCTTTGAAACAGGCAGCGAAAAGTAAAAGTCGGAGCCTACGCCAGGTTCACTTTCCACCCATATTTCTCCATTTAAGATTTCTACCATTTTTTTTGAAATGGCTAGGCCCAGGCCGGCTCCATCATTAATAGAGCTGTCATTGTTAACCTGCCAGAACGGTTTGAATATTGATGCCTGATCTTTTGTACTGATGCCAATACCCGTATCAGATACCTGAAAAAGAATAGTATCGCTCTCAACGTGAAAGTTTACTTCAACAGTACCTTTGCTGGTGTACTTAATGGCATTTGAAATCAGGTTGTTAAGTATGCGCTTGAGCAACAGTATATCAGAGGTGATAATGGTTTCTTCTTTGTCTTCACACTTATTAATAAGCTTAACATTACTTTGGGTGCTGTAGGAGAACAGGCTGATGCTTTCGTTGACAACCTGGTTAACCGGGAATCGTACCATGTGAGGTTTGGTAATTCCCGAATCCATTTTAGCAACTTCAATGATACTGTTTAGTATAGCCAGTAGCTGGTTACCATTTTCAATTATAATATCCGAATAGTTCTTCAGCATTGGGTCGTCTTGTAACTCGCTCTCTAATAGTTGGGCAAAGCCCATTATGCTATTCATTGGCGTCCTTATTTCATGACTGATATTAGCCATAAAAGCTTTTGTCAGCTTTTCGCTCTCAGACGCTTTTTCCATTGCTGTCTTTAGCTCATTGTTAATGGATTCAAGCTGAATTTTATCGTGCTCCAGATCGGTATTGGCCATATTCAGACGGCTGATGGTTAATGATAGCTGTTTTTGCATACTATCAAATTCCTTAGCCAGGTGACCAATTTCGTCATCACGTTCTATAAGTTTGTTTTTAACCGGAGTATTTAGTTTTGAATCAGCTATGCGCTTGGTTAACAGAGCCAGGTGTTCAATGGGGCGCGATATGTTTTTGGCCAGTAGAGTTGATACAATAATGGCCAAGATAAACACCAGTATGGTTAACCAAATAGTATTGTACCCAATAACGTTGACTATACCCAATAAGTCATCCTGAGGAATGACCATAGCAACCCTGTAATCAGTAGTACCCATTAGCATGCTGGCCAGCTCATACTTTTCATTCCTGAAGTCAACCTCTCTGATTACCTGTTCTCTTGAACCAGATAATATACCCGACACCACATCTTTATCGAATAGTACATCAAGGTTTTTATTGATATCATTGGTCCTTTCCGATAAAAGAATTTTTCCCTGATCGTCAATTAGCCATAGGTGTGCATTTTCAGAGGGTTTATTTTTTTTAAATTGCTCTATCAGTACCGAAGGATTAATACCTACGCCTGCAACACCAATTGGTGCATCAGGGCTTCCCATTATAACATTGACAAAAAGCATAGTTTGATTGAGAATACTGTTTGAATCAAAATTGAGTGTGCTTTTACGTCCGCTTTTGATGGTGTTGAAAAACCAGCTGTCATCAGGATCCTCTTCTGTTACAATATCAAGCAGTTTAAAATTTTCGCACCAGTATTCTTTAGTTGAACTATTGACCGCAAATATCGTGGGGTAAGCCAGTTCTTTATGGATGTAATTAAGCTTTCTTAAAGCTATCTCTTTTGTTTTAGGGTTAACATTGGTGCTTGTGAACCATTCTATAAAAGCCGGATCATCAGCTAGTGCTTCCGATGTTTCTATAGCTTTTTCCAGGGTGATCAGTAACTCACTTTGGTGTGCTTTCAGGTCGGTGATCAATTGTGTTTTATACACCTGCTTCATAACAGCACGACGCACTGCATAATGATGCACCCATCCCAGTGCCAAAATGGTCAAAGTAGCAAACAGACTGATGGAGAATGTCAGGCTGTTTTTTATTGATTTTGGTTTAAACTTCAAGCTTTCCCTAATTTTATTTCATACATTCCTGAACTAATATGCAGATTAAAATCCGCATACGCAACGTTTATTGATCCTAAAAAAACAGATCAATATTACAAGGTGTGATATACGCATATACACGACCTTTAGGTTTCAGAATTTTGATAAAAATGACAAGTTATTTATCAACAATGCAAATGAGTAATAAAGAAGCCGGCCACAAGGTTATCTTTATTCATGAGCATGAATTTTCATCTTATTTTCTTCGTTATCTACAGCTACCCAGATTATTATTGCAGCTATGGCAACCAAGCCTATGATTGTTAATGGTTTTTCTGTTTTACGCACTGTTTTTGAATATTTATACACCTGTTTCTTTTCAATTAATATGCTTAATGCATTCTGATCACTTGACTTGATATTTATGTCGTTTGCATATATAATAACACTCTTTTCTCGAATCTCGGTATTATTAATTAGTGTGGCGTCGGCTAAATAGTAGTTGTCAAATTCCTGCAATGCGTTGAGTGTGTAAAGATTTTCATCGAAATATAAATACAAGGCCTTTGCTTTACCTACAGTTTTATCATTGCGAATAACCTCTTTGTATCCGGAACAACTGTATGAAAGGATAGCAACAGATATGAGTATGGATATTAAGCGTTTTACAAGCATAGTGCCGGATATTATTCTCTTAAAAGTTACAACTTAAAACGCTGCCTTGTCAAAGTTCAAATGCTTGAAGCGTAGAATGTAAGGTTTGAGATGTTTGTTTAAACTGTTAATCCAACAAGATTCTTATCGAAAAAATCAACTTTTTCTGTAACGCATAGTCAGAATTGGAATCCTTAGGGAAATACAAACAATTAAATCTAACAGAAATGAGAACATTAAAACAATTCACCTTTAGTTTGATTATGCTTATTGCAACCGTTAATTTATCAGCAGGTGAGATTAGTATAAAGGTTGAAAAAGCCGGACAGGGAAGACCTGTAATTTTTTTGCCAGGCTTTACATGTCCCGGTGATGTGTGGAACGAAATAGCTGAGCCTTTAAGGGATAATTATGAATGTCACATGGTATCATATCCTGGCTTCAATGGCATTGCAGCGCCAGATACCTTATGGTTTCAAACGGTGGTTAACAGTCTGAGAGACTATATTACAAACGAAGTGGATGGGAAACCAATATTAATTGGTCATAGTGTAGGTGGTTTGTTTGCCATGCAACTGGCCATTGACGATAACAAGATGTATGATCGCTTGATATTAGTCGATGCTCTTACCTGTATGGCAAGTGTGATGATGCCGGGAGTCCAGCTTGAAAATATCACTCATGACTCACCATATAATAAAAATATGATGGCAATGGATGAAGAACAGTTTGCCGGGATGGCAAATAATATGGCGGGATATATGACCAAAAAACAGGATAAGAAGGCTGTTATTGCCGAATGGATTAAGCAGGCAGATAGACAAACCTATGTGTATGGTTATACCGAGATACTTAAAATGGACATACGAAAGCAGGTGGAAAATATTAAGGTTCCTGTGTTGGTGTTGGCTGCAGTACCTTTTAACCTTGATCAAACAAAGCAAATTATGGCCGATCAATATGCTATGTTAAGTGATAAAAAAATAGAATACATTGAAAACTCAGGTCATTTTATCATGTTTGATCAGCCAGAGTGGCTTTCTTTGCAAATCACATCATTTATAAAGTAACATGTCAAACCACCAGGATTTTAATGTCATTTACCGTGAGTACTATCCTAAAGTATTTCGTTTATGTGCGGGGTATGCTTCCGGTCGGGATGAGTGGGCCAGTGATGTAGCGCAGGAGGTTTTTATAGCGATTTGGAGCAAGCTTAACAACCTAAAAGACCCCAAAGCGCTTCCTGCATGGATATATCGAATTACTTTTAATACTTGTATGAAGCGATTAAAAGATAGGAAAAGGGAGATTCAGTCACGTGATTCTTTGCCAGATATCAGTTATTCACCAGAGGAAGCTACTGAAGCCAATGAAATGTTGAAAAAGGTGTACAGGGCATTGGAACACCTTAAGGTTGATGAGAGAAACCTGGTGCTGTTAATGCTTGAAGGTGTTGAGCATGAAGATATGGCTGAAATATTAGGTCTCTCACGCTCAAATCTGCGAGTAAGATTACACCGAACCAGGGATAAACTTAAAAAACTAATGGAAAATGAACGACTTTAACGATATACAAAGCATCTGGCAAAAACAGGACAGGCAACCACAGCTAAACATTGAGGAACTGTCTGAAAAAGTGAAATCACAAAAGCTACAGGCATTAAAAAAGTACCTTTATACAATAGTGATATTAACCATCGTTTGCATTGGCATACTTGTACTGTGGTGGCTAACACCATGGGGAAATGCAGTCAGCATCGGTTTAAGCATTATGTTTTCAGCCATTTTAGTTCGCATTGGTTTTGAACTGTACACATACAATCGTATGAAAGGCATTGATATCAGTGCTGAAAGCAGCCAGTATCAGCAAAAAATAAAATCATTCTATCGGCAGCGACGGATTTTTGTTACAGTCGTTACCACTGCAACGGTATTACTTTATATAGCCGGTTTTATGATCATGTTGCCTGTGTTTAAAACCTCCTTGCCACAGTGGTTTTATATCTATATTGTGGTATTTTTGATTATTGGTATTCCTGTAAGTGCTTTTTTGTTAATTCGTCATGCCCGAAATGAACTGGAAGAATTAAGGCAGGTGATCAGTTTACTTGACTAAAAAGTATCTGTATTTCCATATAAATTAAGCTGAGGTTAATACATTTTGCTTTTAGTTTGTTAAGAGTAGTATGATATAAAGTTTATTGATGAATGTGAACAGTTTTGTAAAGCAATTATTCAATGAACAATCAGGGCGAATACTGTTTTGTAATAAAACAAAGTAATAATTAAACATCATACTATATGAAACACTTAATTTTGATGCTAAGCCTGTTTATGGCTGTTAGCCTCGTCAAATCGCAAACAATAGACAATGAGAGCTCGGTGGTGGAGTTCAGCATCATTAAACTAAAATGGAAAAAGGTAAAAGGTACTTTCAAGGGGATGCAGGGAGAAGTAGCTTTTGATAAAGACAATTTATCGGCGTCGCATTTTAATGTATCCATTGATCCGTCAACAGTTAATACAGGTAGTAAAAAACGTGATAATCATCTGAATACAGAAGATTTCTTTCATGTGGAAAAGTTTAAAACAATCACTTTTAAGTCCAAAACGATTAAAAAGGATGGAGGCAACTATGTTGCAGACGGAAGTATGACCATGCACGGAGTGACCCGGGATGTTTCAATTCCGTTTACGGTTGTTACAAATGCAGGTAAAACCACTTTGGAAGGAGAGATTGAGGTTAATCGTTTTGATTATGGCGTAGGTGCAGAAAAATACAGCAGCACCTTTATGGTGGGAAGAGAGGTTAAAGTAAAAATCATTTGTGTAGTAGAATAGTTCTGTAAGAAAAGTAATAACCTGAGCGCATTAATTTAATCGAATTCAGGGAATGATTAAGAGGCTGTCTTTTTGAATGAAAGGCAGTCTTTTCATTGAATGCTTATGAACCTTTAAAGCATTTGTCCGGATTGACGTTGGTAGTTGTTTATTAGTACCTGTTGCATTCTCTTTTGCCTGATCTTTTACCTATTCTTATATTTGGCATCAATACATAGTGTTATGGGGATTTTGATGTTATTATTGGTTATACAGGGGTGGATTTTGACCTTTTTGTTTTTCACACGGAAACAAAATGTTGTTGAAAATCGCTTATTGGGAGGTATTGTTGCCTTTATTGCGCTGTCATCATGTTTAGAGATTATTGAAACACAATGGCCTCTTTTAAGCAAAGGAATATGGATTTATGTATTTACTTCGGTGAAGTTACTAACGCCCTTGTTCTTATATTTCTATATACGAAAAACAGTTGATAAGGCCTATTCAATTCCCCTTAAGCTGTATTTGATTCCTGTGATGGTGAGTACTGTGTTTTCAAGTGTTTACTATGTTATAGCGACAGATCTTAGTTTCGATGGTTACGTTGATTCAATAATGTCATTCTGGTTTTCGGGCTTTAACGTTGTTTTCTGGCTCATCGCATTGACAATGGCTTTTAAAGCTATCCATCAACAAAGCAGTGTAAAGGCAATAAGGCCCGAGTATAAGTCATGGATGTATACATTACTGCTTAGTTTTAGCTTTATCATACTAATGGATATTGTAGATGATTTAAATGAGCATTACAACGTAACAGAACTGGATATTTTTGATCTTATTGATGTGATCTTATTAGTGCTGATCTATTTTATCAGCTATAAAGTGTTAAGCAAACCCGAGTTGTTTTACCAGCATTCCGGGGTAGAGGTCTCAAAGGCAGAACGGCCTAAATACCATGGCTCTGGTGTGCCACAAAAACGACTGGAAGAGTTAAGGCTGCAGCTGGATACTTATATGCGTGAACAGCAACCATACCTGAAAGGAGATTTGACGATTCAGGAAGTAGCGGTATCTATGGACGTATCGCGGCAGTATTTGTCTCAGGTATTAAGTGAAAAGTTTGGGTGTAATTTCAATGACTATATTAACCGCTTCAGAGTAGAAGAGTTTAAAAGGCGAGCCATTGACAATCAGTACAAGGATTATACAATTCTGGCAATGGCGCTTGATTCCGGATTTAATTCTAAAACATCATTTAATACCATTTTTAAGAAACATACCGGACAAACGCCTTCTCAGTTTCGTAATGAAAATGGCATTAAATCAGGGAACTAAACGTTCTGAATGCGCATTTAGTACCAGCCATAATTAACTGTATGGTTCCAATTGAGCACTTAAGACGCCCTGCATAGATTGCTCCTGTTTCTTTGCCCCGAAAAATGGGGGAAATGAAAGGATTTTCAGGAGTAGTATCATGGCTTTTATTATTGACAATGACAGCCAATGCACAGCTTAAGTCAACAGGTATATATACAGAACAATATGCAGGTGTTAACACCGGGGTAAAGGTCAGCTCTGGCATTTGGGTACCATTAACTCTTGCCACTGCCGGTATTGCCCTTGAGTACTTAAGTAGCGATAGCAGGTGGTGGCAAAACAAGTATGGTATACAGTCCAGGGCATTAAACGCCTTTTCCGGGTATAATAGTCAAATGGATGATTACCTTCAATTTGCACCTATAATGCTCACCTTTGGCTTAAATGCTGCTTATGGTTCTGATATGGCAGTATTTAAGCAGCAATCGAAACGACTCCTGCTTGCAGAATTAGTTTGTTTATCAACGGTGAATGTTCTTAAATGGAAAACGGGGCAATTGCGTCCTGATGGATCATCAGCCAACTCATTTCCGTCGGGGCATACAGCGCAGGCATTTTTGGCTGCCAGATTTCTGGACAAAGAATACGGAGAGAATATGCCCTGGATTAGGTGGCTGGGCTATTCAATGGCTACAACAACCGGGGTGTGTCGAATCATTAAAAACCGTCATTGGGCATCTGATGTGTTGTTGGGTGCCGGTATTGGTTTTTTATCTGTCGATTTGAGTTACCTGATTTTCAGAAAACGTAAGGGCAAAAAACTGGTATTACTGCCAAGCTCCACAATTGATACGTATGGAGTTGCCGTGTCTTATACTTTTTAGTGCTATCAGAATATCCAAAACAACAGATATGGAT
>JAKSBD010000555.1 GCA_022361295.1 Bacteroidales bacterium | reverse complement strand
TTTTAGATCAAAGTATGAACGGAAAGGCAGGCAGGTTGCTCCATTGTACTGTCCAAACTTATCTAAAAGCGCTTCTGATTTTCCAACGAAAAATAGTTGGTGCTCTTTTGATAGCGCTTTCATGGCCATGGATGTCCATTTTTCGTTGCCACCCCAGGCTTTTGCTGAGCATACAAATAATATATTCATTATAATTGCTTCAGACCGTTAGAACATGTTTTTTTATTTGTATTCACAGCTTCGTCATAGAGTTGTTTGAGCATTTTGTAATTGTACGTAGCCCTTCTTCTCCATGATGCAGGTGATGGGCGATGGCATAGAACTTAAGGTTGTAGGCCTTAATGCCATTATTAACCAGTCGTGCTGAAAATTCCTTATCGTTAGGGCCTTTGCTGGTCATGTTTTCATCATAGCCATTAACCAGGTAGGCATCATCGCGCCAAAAAGCCAGGTTGCAGCCTCGTACACCTTTTACTTTTTTAGTGTCATATAACAAATGCTGATGCAGTATGGCTACGGTTTTATTCCTGAAGCTGTTTAAATCTCCTGCCTTTTGGTTTGAGCAAAAATCATTGGTTTGCTCTTTGTTGATATTAACCCTTCTGCCAATAACAAAGCGATTTTTACGGGCAAAGCTAAGGTGATCTTTAATAAAATTTTTATCACATATTATGTCACCATCTATTTGAATAATATAGGGGTGAGAGGCTTTCGCGATCGCTTTGTTGCGTATGGAATTAATTCTATAACCTTTATCCTCTTGCCATACATGGATCAGGGGACAAGGAAATTTCTGCTTATAATGCTCGATTACCTTTTTTGTTTCTTCTCCTGAGCCATCATCGGCAACAATCACTTCATCAGGAAGAATTGTTTGTTGTGCAATGCTTTGCAGGCAAAGGTTTAAAGCTTCAGGCCAGTTATATGTTGTTAAAAATAAGCTTACTCTCGGCTTGTTCATTTGTTATTTAGTTAGTCAATCTTAATCAGTTTGCCACTGCACTTAAGATAGGGTACTTCGATACATTCATGCTTAATTTCAGGATTACCTTTATAGTAGGTGTGTCCTGAAGAATAGGTTTTAACGATCAGCGATGTTAAAGGTTGCACCTTGCAACTGCCAATTGATTTGTGGATCACAGAGCTGCTTGTGCAATGTAAACCAAGTGCATTGATATTAACGCTGCCTTCCAGTGTGAACCTGGCTGAACTTGCTTTCCCTCCAATATAAAAGTTGCCTATGTTGTTGTTGCCATATACGTTTAGTGTTACCTGTTGGCAGACAACATTTAATTCTATCTCGGCAAATTTAGCTCCTCCGTTAATAGTCATTGCAAAATTATTAGTTTGAATCGTATCAGGGGCAATAAGTTCAAAGGCTGTGTTGGCCGTTATTTTTTGAAGGTGTTTTGCAGAAATACCAAGCTCAATCAACTTACTCTTTTGGATAAAATCCTTTTTACTATGCTTAATAAAGAGTGATTGATTATCAGTGATTAATTCAAGATTATCAACTAATCGTTTTGTCCCTTCGATAGTGATCTCATCACTTTCGTTGTTATGGAGTACGATTCTAACCGGAGCATCAATAATGATACTATTAACACTGCCGGTTGTTTGTGAGCGTTGTACTGTTTTCCCTTTATCAGTCAAGTTGTGAATGTACTCGCACGATGTTAAAGGCAAAATCAGTAGCAAGAGCGTAATAGGAAGTCTGAAGAACCGGTTCATTGTACTTTGCCTTTCTGTTTATATTTAATGCGATAGCCTATACCAAATTCTAAAAATTCAGATCTAAAAAAGCTGGCTTTGACACTAAAATTAGCAATTAAATTTTTAGTCAGGTAATGCCTGATTCCCATTCGGGGGTATATCGGTTGAGGAGGCGTGATATTAGTATGCAGGTAGGCACCAATATTAACGAATAATGTGGTTTTACCCAGAAAGACATTGTAGGAGGCAAAAAGTCCATTGAATAAATAATGTCTGGATGAAAATTCTACTTCTTCATCAAACTCTTCATAAGCTTCCCAGCTGTATGGTGCTGTCTCAGAGTAGAACTGGTCGAAGCCAAGACCAATGGCGCGTTTTTCACTTAAATACCAAAGGTGATTGATGCTCAGACTTCCATTCCAGTATAAGGACTTATTGTAGGGCGTACTTTGACTTCTGCCCACGCTTCCAACGACTATTATTTCGCGTTCCTTACTTTTGGGGGCTTCTGTTTTTTCAAGGATAGGCACGTCGGCCGGATTAAAATGGTATTTAGCACCAAGACTGGCGGTCAGGGTATTGATGCCATGATTGGGTTTTCGGGCTGCTCCATTGGACAGGTGGGTAAGCGATAAACTAGTTGAAAGAGAAAGGTTTTTATTCAAGCGGTAATCCATCATCAACGCCAGTCCTATGTAGGCATTTAAATGAGAGCTAAAAACTGTGTTATAGGTGTTTGATTCTATATCAAATGGCTTGGTGGCATAGCCAAGGCCCATTGATACTTTGTTATGAATGGATAGCTTTTTGCTTCGATGTATATTGTAATTGATATAAGGAAATAAAGCTAAGCCGGAGCCGTAAATGTCTTTATTACCAAAGGTGCCATAGTAAAAACCTATTCCTATTTCAGGGTAATTAAAATAACTTTCCCAACTGTCTTTTGAAAATAAAGAGCGACCATAAGTAATTTCAATACCACCTGAAAAATCCTCAATAAAATACATCATATTGGCATGATGCGGAACCACTAACCCGCCATGAATACGTGCTGTAAGATACGTGTGCTTGGGGTTTACATTGTCCCATTCAGTGGAAACCTGTGCATAAAGTGCCCATGTTTGAATAGTAATTAAAATAATAGAGCTTAGTAGGTTTCTCAATGTATTAATCAATTTTAAATTACGCAGCGAATATAATAAAAAAGACAGGCTTATAATTATTTTGGATATGATGTGCAAGGATTTCGTTTTTAAATAGATATTGGTTTTTGGAACCACGAATTTCACAGATTTCACAGATTTTTTATTCTACATAGCGGAATAATTGGAAGGCCTTGATAGCTAAAATGGGCGAGAAATTGTGATTAAAGAAATAAAATTAACAGTCTGTAATTTTTGAAAGCGATTTTGTGATATGTTCTGGAATATGTTAATCTTCAATCGCGAATAATTAATATCAATTGTATAAAGTTTATCTTTGTCGTTTAAATACAGGACACCCTAAAAATTGAACAGAAATTGCAAATGGATTATAAAATACTCAAAAGTTTATTTGTCGCTACATTGTTGCTGATTAGCAATAGCAAAGTAGTTGCCCAGGAGAAGTTAACATACGATGCTTCATTTCATTCCTTAGTTTCTTCAGATGATGTACGACCTATGTGGTTAGTTGCCAATGAGTGGGGACGTTTTAATCAGTTTGGGTCTTCCGAATCACTTCTTGAATTGGGTGGAAGCTACAAAGTTTTCGATACTCAAAACTTTACTTTAGATGCTGGTATTCGTGGTTTGGTCAACTTTGATTTTACAGAAAGTGCATTGCAGGAAGCCTATTTAAGCGGGCAATTGTGGTTTATTGATTTTTCTCTTGGTAAAGAACAATATTCGCCGGTCATTATCAATGATGAGTTAACTTCCGGTTTATTTTTATTGAATTCAAATACACGACCAATACCTAAGATAACATTGGGGATTTTTGATTATCTGCCGTTGGGGTTTACAAATAACTGGGTGGAAGTTAAAGGAGGTATGTCTCAAGGATGGTTAAATGATGATCGGATTGAGAAAAGTAACAGTGCCAATGATGTATTGTTGCATGAGAAGTTTGCATACATGCGATTAGGCAATACAAAAATAAAGCCCTATGCAGGTTTGGTACATTCAGCTTTGTTTGGTGGTACACGACCCGACGGCACTGAGATACCAATTGATTTTTGGGCAACGTTTACAGCCAGTGGATCCGCTACTCTTGGTGGCGGAGAAGAAACCAATGCTGCAGGTGCGCATATGGGCATGTGGGATTTTGGTTTTAACTGGGAATCTGATTTTGGTGATGTGCATTTTTATTGGCAGAAACCATTTGCAGATGGTTCCGGTTTGAGGATTTACAATGGTAATAACAAAGATTATATTATCGGTGCCCTTGTTCAGCCCAAAGAGCTTAATTGGCTAACTGGTTTTTCAATAGAAGTATTTAAAACCGATTATCAGTCCGGAGCTGGTATTCCAGATCCTTTATATCCGGTTGACTATGATGGACACAAAGCCGGCTCAATTATCTGGATGCGCGATATTGAAGATGATTTTGATAGCTTTATGCATACTGTTTTTCCAGATACAGAAGGCACAACTGGCTGGACGGAAGAGCAGGTTATGCACGAGTTGGAAGTAAGGTTAAATGAAGGAAATAAGTACGGAGGGCGAGATGACTATATGAATAATGGATACTATTATAATGGTTGGGTCTATAATGGAATGAATATGGGAACTGCGCTTTTTCACACATCAGAAAAAGTGAGAAAATATGCGAGTTCATGGGATGAGGTTGATCAGGTGAATCTATACAATAATCGGGTAAATGGGATTCATTTGGGAGCAGAGGGTCATTTTTCACCAACATTTAAGTATCTTATTAAATCGACCTTTACGGTTAATAAAGGCACTTATGGTGAAGAATTCAGAGGTCGTGGAAGTTGGACAAATACTCAAGATTACTTCTTTTCGGAGAGTAAAAAGCAGGTATATTCTTTATTAGAGTTAAGCTGGAATACACCATGGTTAGACGAACTGCAGATTCGTGGCAGATTGGCAGTGGATACAGGAGAGTTATATGATTCAACAGGCGGTCAGATAAGTATTATTTATTCGCCTGTCGTAAAGAAATAGGCTTTACTACCTTTTTTGTTGAGCTATTTACTTATTTTTGTTGGTTGATAATTTAAAAGATTAACACAAGAGTAAAAAACTCAACTCGCAAAACATATAAATAAAAACACACACAGAATGCTAAAAGAAAAAGAAAGAGTCGTCTATAATTTCTTAGCGGTTCTTGACGCAATTATTGCCTGGATAGCATTGGATATTGCTTTCTATATATATTTCGGACAATATACTTTTTTAAGTAATAAGGATTCTATTATACTACATTTAGTGGTATTAGGTTTGTGGTTTTTTCTATCAAAGGCTTTTAGAGCAAATGAAATATATCGTTCACGCCCTTATTCTATTTTATTGTTTAATGTAATTGGTTTAACATTAATGGGGCTTGGTGTATTGGCTCTTGCTGTATTCAGTTTTAATTTACATTACATTGGTGTTACTCCGTTAATGTATTTTGGCGGAATTTGTGCATTATTATTATTTAGTCTTAAAGTGACCTTTTTTTCTTATGTAAAAAGAGCCAGACGTAAGGGATTAAATTTTCGTAATATACTGATTATTGGAGATGCCTCTGCTGTAACTTTTATAAATCAGGTGTTAAATTATAAAGAATGGGGATATCGCATTGTAGGTGTTGTTGGTAACGAGAAGTTGAAAGAGCGCCTAGGTGATTCGGTTACAGTCCTGCCTGCAGATACCAATGTTGACAAAATCATTGAAGATAAAACGATTGATGAAGTAATTTACTGCCAGGAAAAGGCACGGATGGAGGATATTATGTCATTATTGACAAGTTGTAATGAACTGGGGGTTATTTTTAGGATGTCT
>JAKSBD010000690.1 GCA_022361295.1 Bacteroidales bacterium | reverse complement strand
TTAAAAAGCGGCTGTTATTATCGGTCACTGTCTGGTGGAATGCAAGGGAACTGTTGTCCTTTTCACTGTAGAGGAACAAGCCGCGGTTACTGCCAATCCAGAAACGACCTGACGAGTCTTCAAGAAATATATAAACAATACCCAACGATTGTCCATTTATTTCACTAATGTTTTCTATCTGATATCGGCCATTGCTCAAAATCAATTTGCTTGCTCCTCGGGCAGTGCCAATCCATATAGAGCCATTTCGGTCCTGGTGAATAGCCCTGATCGAATTGGAAGGTAAACGATGAATATCAGGCTGATTGCTGTTAAAGTGTGTTATGCCGCCTGATGCACCATCGATCAGATCAATGCCGGCATCCCGGTAACCTATCCATAAGTTACCGTTCTGTTCAGCCAGTATGGCTCTTACATCATTGTTAATCATTGACCTGCCCAGGCGTGTTTCTTTGCTGTATTTTAAAAAGGCCTGACTGGTAGGGTTATATTTACTTAAGCCATTGAAGCGGTTTGTTAACCAAACGTTGCCCTCACGGTCTTTGCAAATACTGGTAATAAGGTTTCCCGACAGGCTTTCAGGATCATTCTCATCCGCTTGTACTAATTGAAATGCTTCCGGCTTGTCAGTGTTATAAACGATCAGTCCCGCTGAACTTGCGATCCAGTATTCATTGTCCGATATGGCAGTGACCGATTCGAAATTTACTGCCTGAATATTCGTTGTACTTAGCTGACCGGCCTGTATTTCAAAGGCTGGAATAAGTTGGTCGTTCTCCTTCCTATAGCTTTTGATCAGGCCTCGGGAGACAAGGAAAATATGGGTGTCACTGCCAGAAATACCATGAATGGTTCCATTAAAGTTCAAGGAATGCCGATCAATGACCGTATATTTATTATCAGGATTTTTATGCCTGACCATTAACACACCTTGCTGAGTGCAGACAAGCGTTATATGGTCGTCAATATTCAGTAGTCCGGATATTTCACCATTCAATCCAAATTCTTTAGTTGTAAATGCCGATATACGCTGTGTTTCTCTGTCAAAAATATAAATGGCTTCAGATGATGCAAGCCAAACTGTCTGTTGAAAATGACATATTGAATGTATATCGCTTCTTTTAATGTTTCTGCTGCTTAAGTCAGGTGTGTTGTAATATTGAAACTCATTTGTTTCAGGATTTAAAATCGAAAAACTACTGCCGGCAGTTGCAAACCAGATATTACCATAATCATCGGGCTCGATAACCCGTATAATATTGGATCCGGTAACTCGTGGATTGGAAACATCGGGTTTAAAGGTTTTGAATCGGTACCCGTTATAGCATGATAAGCCATCAAAAGTAGCCAGCCAAAGTTGACCTTTGGTATCTGTTTTGGCATCAAATATTACATTGTTTCCCAAACCGTCCTGTGTAGAGAAATTATCAAACCTGAGTGTTGTTTGAGCACTTATGCAGAACCCTGTAAGGCTAAAAATATAAAAGATAATAACTCTCAGGCAGTTCATCATACAACGGTTTGTTTTATTCAGCTTATAATCGTTAAAGCAAGTATATGCAATCATTAGGCAATAAAAAAGAAATTTGTCTGACAGGCTTTAACTAGCGTAATTTCTATTTGAACAAATGTATCCAATATTGCATGTAATTTTATTGATCGGCGGCTGATATTTCCAAAAATGAAAGAGAAGGCCTGAAGACAAGCGTTAAAAGTCACCTGTCTTAGTTAATCTTTATGATGAGTCAATCACTCTTCCCTTCGTTTGCGAAAGCAAGAGAAAGTACTGTAAAACTGGTGTGGGGGATATTAAAATTTTAGATGAAGATTCCTTGGCAAGGAATAAATATTATTTCATGCAAATAATGCAAAATAGAATGTTCGCCAAATGCAGAATAATACGCAGATGTACTTTGCGACCTTATTGTCTATCTTAGCTTAAATCCCGGACACATGCAATAATATCTAAACAACAATCGATAAAATGTATAACTAAATCCTGAAAATGATGAAATCCGTTTATCCCGATCACGGTTCCTTTGTACTGAAGTATTTAGTGTAAAACAAAATCAATAGTGATGAAGAAATGGAATGTGCAACTAATGCCCGATATGGAAGGGAAAGTGGTGATCGTTACAGGTGGTAATACCGGGCTTGGATATCAGTCGTGCCTCGAATTGGCCAGAAAAAATGCAACGGTGGTCATAGCATGCCGGTCAATGGAAAGAGGCAATAAAGCGGCTGATAATATAAAGAAGATATTGGACAGTTCTACGAAACCCGATGTAATCCAATTGGATCTGGGCAACTTTACATCCATACGTCAGTTTACTAAAATATTTACAAGCCGCTACAACCGACTTGATGTTTTAATGAACAATGCCGGTGTTGTTAATCAAAAAGAGAAAGGGATAACCGGGGAGGGGCACGAAACCCATATGGGAACCAATTATTTGGGACATTTCCTGTTGACCGGACTATTAGCTGGTGTTCTCATTGATACCGATCATTCAAGAGTGGTAACATTAAGCAGTGGTGGTTATAAACAAGGCAATATCAACTTTAATGACTTGCAATGGGATAAACGTGCCTATCATCGGGTTAAGTCATATGGAGACAGTAAGCTGGCTAATTTGCTGTTTACTTTCAAATTGCAACAGTATTTTGAATCCAAAGGCGCCACCGCAATGGCTGTATCAGATC
>JAKSBD010000199.1 GCA_022361295.1 Bacteroidales bacterium | reverse complement strand
CAGAGTGTAAGCGATAACTACCAACGCTTAATTGGCGTTAACATCTCCAATTCGTTAAAATACAGTGTGCAGGGGATGTAATCTAATTGTTGATTTGCCTGTTTGTTAATTTGTTGATTTGTCAAACTGTCGAAGTGATAAACTGTCAATTAGTCAATTAATCTATCGGTCTATAAGTCTAATTGCTGATTTGTTAAATCGTCGAACTGCTCAATCGTCGAACTGCTTAACTGCCTAATGACCTACCAGCCTAATGACCTAATGAACTATCAGCCTAATGATCTAACAACCTAATGACCTATCAACCTAATGACCTAATGAACTATCAGCCTAATGACCTGCCGGCCTAATGATCTAATGACCTATCAGCCTAATGATCTAACTACCTATAAGTCGAATTGCTTAATTGCCTAATGACCTATCAGCCTATTGATCTAACAACCTAATGACCTAACTACCTCAAAAAAACCTTCATTTTGGTTAATTTCTTTAAAAAATACGTAAAATGCGTATTGTTTCTTCGCGATATGCTGAAGGAGACACCCTTTAAAGTAACTATCATTACACCATCAAAAATGGTCTAATAAATTACTTTAATTGGCATACATATGAAAGGAATTAGTGCACTTTACTATTACACGCGGGCACTGCCTGTAATCAGCTTTTTTGCCCGGCATCTTATTGATAAAAAACAGTCCGTTAAAGCTGAAAAATATCAGGCCTCATCAGCTGCCTCATCCGGGATTAAAACTGTTCAAAACAACATATCGAACCATAACGAAGAAGGGCACCTTGATAAGAGGGCTTATTTCTTATGCCTTATTTGCGGACTTGCAACAATCGCTTTAATGGTGTTGGCTTTGTTTTTTTCAGGCCTGTAACAACAACTTCTCCAAGCCTGTCTGTTTCAAACAACTACCATAGATATAACATCAACCAGATTAATCCTGCATAATAATGGCAAAATCTAAATCACGCAAAAAGCAATGTAAGCCCACACGCTACAATAAATATGAGGTGATAAAACCCTTTATAAAAAGGCTGCGCGAATTATGTGAACTATATAAATGCGATGCCATGCAGTACATCACCAGTAAACATGAATTCATGAAGTTGGCCAGACTGCGGGTTCAGATTGGAACTGTCATTAGTGTGGACAACGAATTCAAACACATAAATCCTCCCAAGGTATATTATAACAAGCTTATAAAAGAAATGCTTAAAAAGCCTTCGGTTTATATTAAAGAGCTTGATACAATGGTAAGCTTTACAGATTATACCAACCTCAAAGCCTTACACATGTATCTTGAAGATGATGAACTAAATAACAAAGAAATATCTGATAAATGCTTAAAGCAATTACAAGTATACATTGAAGATAACAACGCCATTGATGAAGCAATTATTGATACACTGCTTCCTATAGCAATGGCCGAAAACTTACCCGATGAGCCACAGTTATCGCTTGGTTATGCAGCCAATGGATTAACCCACAGTGATCGATTATATGGATTTATAATTAGTTTTCAGCTATACATAGTGCGCCCCGGAAGTCAAACAATTTTTATTAACGGGCAAAAAAGGATTGTATATCCGGTTAAGATACACACCTTAAGAAAAAAAACTCATCATGCCTTTATCAAAGCCAATGATTTAGGGCAATTATACAAAGGAAAAAACGAGCACCTGTGTCTGTACATACAGCCACATGCCATAAAGCGCTTCAAAGAAAGACTGGCCCCCATTCATGAAATAGCTATTAAAATGTCTTTTAACCTGTGCATGTTAAAAAACATCAAACCCATTTGTCACAATGACAGCCTGTTAATCCCTTACAAATTGGACTATACAAAACTGGGATACTTTGTGGCGGTGGTGGCCGACGATATGATTGTGATAAAAACATTTATCCTTATTTCTCATGCCTCGGCACCTGAGGGATGGAAATTTCAGAAACTAACAGGTTTTGGTAAGCAAGATATGAGCTACTGGGATATAACCAAGCTTGACACCTTTATTTATAACGATATGAAACCCGACAACCCTATGTACAACTATTTTGAAGAAAGCGGTCTGCTGCCCTTGTTTGATTTAAATGCATCAGACCTGAGAGGCACAGATCCCAAAAATATAGGCGCTAACTGGCAACAGGTATACAAATGCATTAACAAAATGCAAAATTATAAAGATCTGAGTCAGGAGGACTTTGATAAAAATGATCTGACAAAAATGATGAAGCAATGAGACTTTTCTAAATAGAAATGAGGCAAAATTAGTTAGGCAGGCTTCAACTATTTAGTTAAAGCATAAAAAAGTAGTCAAACAAGCCTTAACTATTTAGTTAAAGCATAAAAAAGTAGTCAATCAAGCCTTAACTATTTAGTTAAAGCATAAAAAAGCAGTTAAACAAGCCTTAACTATTTAGTTAAAGCATAAAAAAGCAGTCAAACAAGCTTTAACTATTTAGTTACGACAAAAAACTCAAAAAGTGCTATGACTATTTAGTTAAGAGAAAAAAATAAAAAGTTGTCTTAACTAAATAGTTAAACCAATAGTCAACAATATTTTTTTAACCCTTTAAAATAATAACAAATGATTAAAGTATCGAAAATTCTAACCACAACCAGAGTCAGTGAAGTAAATGGTTTATTAAACCAAATGACTGATGAGTACAAAAAAGGCGATTACAGCAGTGATACCTATCTGACCGCAGCTTTTGAGCGAATGATAGATGAAAACGACTTGCTTATGATAGCCATTATGCGCGATTCAATAGAATCGGAACTGGCCGATATGGATGAGATAACTGATAACGAAATGACCCTCACCCATGGTTTATTAAAAGGCTATACCTGCCACCCTGATGAGGCCATAGCCGAAGCGGCTGAGTTTGTATTTAAAATGGTGGATAAATATGGTCTTGATGTTAAGCATAAGAGCTATCGAGAACAGTATCCGCTGCTGGGCTCTATGATACAGGAAAGTCAAAATGAGCCGCATGTCAGCTACATTGCTAAATTATCGGGTTGCGAAATGCGTCTTAAATTACTTAAACAAGCTGTTGATAATTTTAATGAAAAGCAAAATGCTTACAACTTGTTAAAAGATGACAGAAGAGAGCAACAGTCCGCATCAGACATTAAAAAGCAGCTGGTTAGCTTTATTAATGAAGACCTGATAACATACCTGGAAGTCATGGCAAAGGTGAATTCCGAGACCTACGGCAACCTGGCCCAGTTTATCGCCAACCGCATTAATGAAAGTAATGCGGTTGTACGTAGTCGCAGAAATAAGTGAAGTACTGAATAAGCTCCAAGCCTTCGGTGCTATTAGCCTGAGTTCGATTTAAATTTCGACCTCAGGTTATTATATCGCCGGAGGTTTACCCGTTTACTAAGCTACTGCGTAATGCCAGCTTCTTACACCTCCTTTTTTTTCAGCCATTGATTCTAACCATTGGTCAACTACATCTGAAATCCTAACCTTATTCTTTCGATCAAAACAATGTCAATACAAGCATCATTAATTATATCTACCTACAACAGACCACAATCGTTACACCATGTACTGGAGTCTGTAAAAAACCAAAGCCTGCTTCCGCATGAGGTTATTATTGCTGATGATGGTTCAGGGTATGAAACCGATTCTCTTATACAACAATTTCAAAAAAACTTTCCTGTTCCACTTATTCATTCCTGGCAAAAGGATTTAGGTTTTCGTCAGGCATCAAGCAAAAACAAGGCTGCAGCAAAATCATCAGGCAACTACCTTCTTTTTTTAGACGGTGATTTAGTTTTACACCCACATTACATTAAAAACAACATATGCAGTGCCCGGGAACGATGCTTTGTTGTTAACACCAGGGTTTTACTCAAAGAAAAAACGACGAATATAATTCTGAAATCCGGCATCTTTAAGCTTAACATCTGGCAACTGCTTAATCAGAAAAACCGTAAAAACGGCTTTTATGCACCTTTTTTAAACAAATTCATTCCTGATAAGCAAAGTATTAAGCCCTCTCGCGGAGGCTTAATGGGCATTTGGAAGAATGATTATTTAGCTGTGAATGGTATGAATGAAGACTTTATTGGCTGGGGCCATGAGGATACTGACCTGTTTATTAGACTTTTAAAATACGGCTTAAAACGTATAGACAATAAATTTATGGCCTTGAGTTATCACCTATATCACCCTAAAGAGAACACAAACAGGGCAGAGGCAAACAAGCTGCT
>JAKSBD010000354.1 GCA_022361295.1 Bacteroidales bacterium | reverse complement strand
CATTAGGTCAATAGGTCATTAGGTCATTAGGTCATTAGGTCATTAGGTCAATAGGTCAATAGATCATTAGGTCAAAAACTCATCAACTGTCTCAACAGTTCGACGATTCCTCAATTCGACAGTTCCTCAATTAAGCAGATAGATCAATAGGTCAATAGGTCATTAGGTCAATAGATCATTAGGTCAATAGATCAATAGGTCATTAGGTCAAAAACTCATCAACTGTCTCAACAGTTCGACGATTCCTCAATTCAACAATTCCTCAATTCGACTCCTCAACTACCTTTCACCTTCAACACTGCCTTTTCTATAAGTAAGTGGTGTGACACCTGCATTCTTTTTAAAAAAGGAGCTGAAGTTATTGGGAGATTCAAAATGAAGGGTGTAAGCAATTTCTTTGACACTTTTGTTGGTTTGAATGAGTTCTGACTTAGCCAGTCTAAGAATGTGGTTGTGTATATGCTTAAGCGCGGTCTTTCCTGTAATGGATTTTACCACAGCATTTAAATGGTTGGGATGAATACTTAATAATTGGGCATAATAAGCAGGAGAATGCAGGTTGGCAAAAGTCTCCAGCTGAGCTTCAGGGTAAAAACGTGTTTTAATAAGTTTTTGAAAGCGGGACAGTAGTTTTAAATCCGCCGTACGGATCTGCTCACTGGCTGTTGCACTATCTACTTTTTTAGTGAACAGACGCTTAATGTGGTTTAGTAAGTCCAGGAGGTAAACCTGTATAAAAGCAAATTTATCGGCTTTATCACTTAAATACTCCTCTTGTATACGTTGATATATGCTTAGAATCTCCGGCAGATCATTTGTGCTTATTTCAAAGGGTATAGACTCATCTATTTTCAGAAAAGGATAATCGTCCAGTAAGCGGTCAAAGTGGTGTGATGAGGCCAGGAAGTCTTGTGATATCATTATGTAAAAACCTGACCAGTCGGGAACAATATCCCATGATAGTATTTGAAAAGGTGAATTAAAAAAGACCGTTACACCCGTGGGGAAGTCGGTGTGGTGACCAGTAATGGCTTTACCGCCACCATCGGCTTTAATGGCAATGGAATAAAATTCATGTCTGAAAGGTGGCATCTGTGCAATGACCTTACCCATGTTGTCTTCAAATCTGCGAATATCAAAGTGAGGATGCTTAGGTGCACCGATACCGATGGCTTTACAATAGTCGATTATGGTTTTGAAGTGTTGCATATGGCCAAATATAGGGAATGTAATTTGCTTGTATAAAATAAGTCAATAAGCGTACTTTAAATCAACTCCAGTTCGTGTTTCGACAGATAGTCAATTATCTCAGCAACCTTAGGGTTTTTCAGACTTTTTTGGGCGTAGGATAAGCCAATCTCCCTGAAGTACCTGGGACCATTATACTCTTTAATATGAATACCGGGTTTATCCTGTACCAGGTATGCAGGTAAAAAGGTAATACCCAGTCCTGCCATTAACAAGGTCAGTACTTCATTTTTACTTTGGCAATTGGCGATCGTATTCCATTTATCACCTGTATTATTCAGTATAGACAGGCACTGCTGATGAGCTTCACATGGAGGGCAATGGATAAAGGGTTCTCCGCTTAAGTCGCTTATTTCAATTCTGCTTTTATTGGCGAGAGAGTGGTTTTGGGGAATACATAGTACGTAATCTTCCTTAATAAGAGGTAGAAACAGATGTTCTTCAAATTTCCATTCCCGCACCAGTATATTGATTTCACAATCTCTTCCGATCGGGCGCACATCCCATTCAATTTCTCCTAAAAGATTGGTCATCTTCTTAAAAAAAGAATTCTTTAATGCCTGGGGTAAGCTATCGGCAATGCCAATTACGACTTTTCTTCTGATATGACTTTGTCGAAACAGGTCAGGAATAGCATTTAACTCGCCAAGCAAGCGTTTGGCAATAGGATAGAGATAGTGTGCATCTTCCTTGATCTCCACCCCGCGTTTATGACGGGTAAATAGTTCTTTACCCACAGTTTCCTCCAGTTGTTTAAGACCATTGGAAATGTTGGGTTGTGAAACAAAACACTTTCCTGCTGCTCTCGACAGGTTTTTTTCTTCGTAAATAGCTACAAAAAATCTCAGTAGGCGTTCATCCATAATTAAATATTATAACAGACATCAAAAATAAGTATTTTGAGACAATTGTTATGTCAGATATATTTGCAATGTCTTAAAAATAAGAGATTAATTATTTGTTATTACTTTAAAATATATCATTATGAATACTAATAATAAACTGATTGTCATTACCGGTGCCAGCTCTGGTTTTGGTCTTGAATTAGCGAAAGAATTTGCTAAAGACGGGTATCCTTTACTATTATTGGCCAGACGCGTTGAGAAAATGGAAGCTTTGAAGCTGCCCAACACCATTTGCAGAAAAGTGGACGTAACTAATAAAATGGATTTTGAAGCTGCTGTTCGTGAAGCGGAAGCTAAATTCGGTAAAACAGACCTGATAGTCAATAATGCAGGAGTCATGCTGTTGGGGGATATTGCCACGCAGGACACACAGGAGTGGAAAACCATGCTGGATGTTAATGTCATGGGTGTAATGAACGGGATGCAGATAGTGATGAACGATATGAAGGAGCGTCAGTCAGGAACCATTATTAATGTGTCGTCTATTGCTGGTGTGCAGCCCTTTGGGAACCATGCGGCCTATTGTGCCAGTAAGTTTGGCGTAACCGGGTTAACCCGTGTGGCAAGAGGAGAGATGTCACCATATAATGTACGTGTATTGTCAATAATGCCAGGTGCAGTTAGTACTGAACTGTTAGGGCACACCACTGATCAAGGTATTATCGATGGTTATAACGACTGGAAAGAATCAGTAGGAGCAGTAAATATTACAGCCAATGATGTGGCTAAGACCATTAAATATGCTTACGAACTGCCACAATCTGTTTCATTGCGCGAGATAATTATAACCGATACGAAGCAGGATGCGTAAAGACTTGGTGATTTTAATATAAGTTGCGTTTGAGAGGGCTTAATTGTCAAGATATGTGACAGTTGTATTTTTATCAAATCACTATGAATGCCTTTATGAAATTGATATCAATACCTGCTCTCAATCGCAAACAGGACAAGCAATACCAGGCCAATAGCGACTTTAACCGGCCAGTATGGAATCGCCATACCAATAATAGCGGCAATGATAACTGCTTTTATTAAACGCCCTGAACGTCGCTCCATTTTAGATTTAAACTGAACCAGCTTAAGCTGACGATTCTCCATATCAAGCAGGAATACGCCGTCATTTTCTACCACATAGTCATATTCCAGTAATTGACGGCGGGTATTTCTGTTTCGGGCACTAATAGCCTGGTTGCCGCTTTTTACTTCAACTATGTATTTTTTTCCATTCTTCTTCACAATATAATCGGGCTGTATCTCGGCATACATCACCTCACCATCTTCCATGTATTTATGTTCGTAAGTACTTTGATAATCGATAATGGTGTAGCCCTTGCTTTTCAGAAAGTTCCTGGCCTGAAGTTCTAATTTATTGCCGCGTTCAAAACGCTTACGTACCCTCCGTTCCTGAATATAGGTCTTGATTTTATACCTGACAATTAAGAAAACTAAAACGACTATTATTAAGCCCAGTAATAAAAATATGATGTGGTTTTGGTTGGTGTAATCGAAGTTTTGCATTGCGTCTGTACAGTTTGGCTGCAAAAGTAATATGATTTATGAATTATGATGTTCGATGCAATTCGACAATTTATCAGTTCATCAATACGACAGCTCATCAACTTCGCAACAGTTCTCTATTTAAGAGTATCTTCCCCATCCGTTAACCACTCCAAAGAAACAGCAATGAAGACGTTTTCCTTGTAATTATTCTTTTCAAAAAACAGGCCTATATCACCGTTGGGCAACACAGTCATAGATGAGTATGCTGAGCTGCCGGCATAGATTGTTTTCCCCTCTGTCCAGCTTTTACCTTCGTCATAACTGATTCTGATGGTCATGTTCATGCGGTCGTCTTTCATTTTGGCATTGGAGAATAAAAGCCTGTTTTTATCATCTCCATCTGCTATTGAGCTGTACCTTATGATACTGGCATTACAACCCGGATCAATAAGTGTTGTATCAGGTCTTGATACCCACGTTTTACCTTCATCAACCGAGGAGTGTATATACCTGAAGCCTTTATTTTGTACCCGACTATTGATCATCCATATTCCGTCACTTAACTCTATGATTTTAGATTCGTTAGCAGGACTAACGGGCGTATTAATTAAATACCAGTTTTCACCATGATCATCACTGGCAAACAGATGAAGTCCTTCCTCTAAATTCACCAAAGTATGAACCAGTTTACCTGTGCTGGTTTGTATACCACGGCCTGATGTTATAAACTTAAAATGAGTATGCCATTCTGGTTTGGCAATTTGAGAGCTTATGTCACGGGGCTGGCTCCATGTTTTTCCATTATCAGTGCTTTTCATAACGCGTAAATAATAGACATCCTTTTCTTTGTCTAAATCCATAAAATTAAAGAACAGGAAAATGGTACCGGTTATTTGATCTACAATCATTGACGGGTCAGATGCCGATTGCCCGAGCGGATAATCAATAACAGTTTCTATTTCAGACCAGGTTTGGCCATTATCAGAACTGCGACGAATGACAATATTGATGTCTTTGCTCCATTTTAGGTCTCCGCACGAAGGAACCCGTTCGTCAATGGCCGCAATAATATCACCATTGGGTGCTGTTATTAGTGCCGGAATGCGGTAGCAGGAGACGCCATCTTTCATTTCAGCATTGAATAAATCTTTAAATTCAAGAGCCGTATTGATTGTTTGTGAATACGAAACCATTGATAATACTGCCAAAAGTAGAATAAGTATTGTTTTCATGATGGATTTATTTATGATTAAAGATAAGTTAATTCACCGATAAAAGTAACGGGCTTTTGTTCGGTTGTGGAATTGTTATACCAAATGCTCAATAATGCATTTTACTTAATCATTGCTTGTCTCGAACAACGGGAGGTTAATATCTATTGCATGTCAATGTTCATACAATAAAAACAATGAATGACTGTCCTTAATTTAAGCATAAAGAATAAACACAACTTGTTCCGCAGAGGCGGAAGAGACACAAAGACACAGAGTTGTTTTTGAAATATTTTATAATTCTCTGCGACTCTGCGTTATTTTTTTTGTTGCTGAAGTAATTAGTTTTTATTTTTTGCTTGATTACGGATATTCAAAAACAATGTAACGCCACTGCGCTAAATTCCTTTTTCATCTGCATTTAACAA
This sequence comes from Bacteroidales bacterium, assembly GCA_022361295.1. Lineage (GTDB taxonomy): Bacteria > Bacteroidota > Bacteroidia > Bacteroidales > Marinilabiliaceae > Carboxylicivirga. The sequence continues at coordinate 993 of JAKSBD010000354.1, read as the reverse complement.
GAATTAACAAAAAAACAGCCAAAAATACGTAAAATTGGTATGTTTCCTTCGCGATATGCTGAAGGAGATGCGCTCTGTATTACAGTACTTTATAGTCATGAAATTTTAAACTATAATCATCATGGCTAAAATTATCAAAAGAATTAAAGCATGGTTGTACGACAACGTATTGACAACCGAAGATCCAAACGATCGTATTGCCCGTCCTATTATGGATAAACCTGCAACCAACGCCGATGTGGCCGCTTATATTAAAGACCAGGGTTCAGAGTTTAAGTATGAGACCATCAAGAGTATTATCGACCAGTGCGCTAATGCTCAATCTACTTTTCTGCTGAGCGGGCGGCCAGTTAACACACCGTTTATTAATGCCAGCCTAGGTATTGAAGGCTCTTTTAATGGCGACAGCGATCAGTTTGACCGCAAGCGGCATAAGTTAAAGGCCAACATTAAGGCAGGCTATTACCTCAGGCAGCAAATGCAAAATATATCTGTTGATATATTGGGCATGGCACAAGTAGGTCCTGTTATCAGTGAAGTATATGATGTGCACACTGCTACCGCCAATGAGCAGCTTACACCTGGACGTATCATCAAAATTACAGGCGATAAAATTAAGCTGATGGGCGTTGATGCTTCTGTGGGTGTTAACTTTATTCATGCCGAAAGCCAAAAGGTTGCTGCAGTTAAAACTTCACAATTGGCCACCAACACACCCAAAGAGCTGATTTTTATTGTTCCCCCTGAGTTAACAGAGGGATCGTATTATGTGGAAGTGTGTACGCAGTACTCGAATGGAACCACATTGTTAAAACAAGCCCGAACAACTCGTTTTAGTCATGCTCTTGATGTTATTGGCAGCCATTAGCATTTTGCTGGTGGTCTCTACCATTACCGTGGTAGCGTCTCTACCATTACCGTGGTAGCATCTCTACCATTACCGTGGTAGCATCTGTACCATTACCGTGGTAGCATCTCTACCATTACCGTGGT
>JAKSBD010000554.1 GCA_022361295.1 Bacteroidales bacterium | reverse complement strand
GTGTGGAAAGGTAAAAAGATGGAAGAAATGCGTCGTCCTTATGTAGCAGAGTGGGTACAATATGGTGCCGAAATTCCACGTGAAGAATACGCTGCATTAGCGGATGACTTCAATCCAACTGATTTTGATGCAGATGCTGTTGCTAAACTGGCTAAAGATGCAGGCATGAAGTATTTGGTTATTACTACGAAACATCATGATGGTTTTGCCATGTATGACTCGGACTATAGTGATTTCGATATTATGGATGCCACTCCGTATAAACAAGATGTAGTGAAGGCTTTGTATGATGCTTGTCAAAAGTACGAGATTGATTTTGGTATTTATTATTCGCACAATATTGATTGGGCAGATGGACATGATTGTCAGTATTCAGTCATCAAATCTAATAATGACGCACTTGGAAAAAAGACAGAAATCTTTGGCCCTAACTTGTGGGATCCAAGTTCTAATACATTTGATGAGTATCTGGAACAGAAGGCATATCCTCAAGTGAAGGAATTATTAACTAAGTTTCCAAATATGAAGCAACTTTGGTACGATATGTCGCGCTACATGACGGCTGACCAAAGTTATGACTTCTATAAGGTAGCATATGACATCCAGCCACAGATGATTATTAATGAGCGAGTTGGTAACGGTTTTGGAGATTTTGATATTCCAGGTGACAATAAAATTCCATCGGATATGAGTGAGATTACCAAACCATGGCAAACTGTTGGAACGTTGAATAACTCCTGGGGTTATAAATCTTACGATCATGATTGGAAATCGGTTAAAGAGCTTTTGTTTTGGTTAGTTGAGATTGTAAGTAAAGGAGGTAATTACATGCTTAATATTGGCCCTACTGCATCAGGTGAGGTGCCACAAGAGAGTATTACAAACCTTCAGCAAGTTGGAGAATGGCTTAAAATAAACGGAGAAGCTATTTATGGCACATCGGCTTGGAAAGTGAACCATGAAGGACCAACGAAAATTAAAATGGGAGGTACACACGAGCGTCAGCAACATGGTTTTAGTATGAATTTTACAACCGAAGATTTCTGGTATACGAAACGTGAAAATACAGTTTATGCCATATCGCTTGAGAATTCTTCACAAGCCTTATTAAAATCGCTTCCGAATAACCAGTATGATATTAATAAGGTGACCTTATTAGGATCTGATAAAGAACTTAATTGGAATCAAACTGAAAAAGGACTAAAAGTTGAACTACCAACTGAATTACCATCCGCAACCGGATATGTACTTGCAGTTTCATGTAAGGCAAAATAGGAATTTTTAGTAGGTGAAAATGTAAGTTTTCACCTGCATTTTATACTAATTAAATCGTAATGTTATGAAAAAAATCTTTACTCTTTTGACTATTGCGTTATTTGCAATTAGTGCCCAATCGCAAACCTATAAGGTAACTGCTTATTATGAAGATTTTAGTAGTGGGTATTCACAAGATGACTCATCGAACCCAGATGACAATGAATATGGAATAGACTTTGATGGTCAAAAGGGTTTCACTACCTGGTCTCAGGATAATGCAGGTTCTGCCACATTGGATAATAATAACTGGTGGAAAGTAAATGCACCACAAGGAAGATCTTTAGTGAGTGTATATCAGGGAGCTGACTGGGTACGATGTGTGACGCCTCTCATAGATATTTCAGCTCTGCCGAACCCTAAATTATATTTTGATTTAGAGGTGGTGGTTAATGCTTCAACAAATCTGGATCCAAAGGTAGAAGTATACTACACTACCAATTATAGTAGATCAAAATTTACTGGTTCGCCAAGTTCCAATGGTTTTACCTTATTAGGAACTATTGATAAGAATGCAGCCAATGGTCAACAGGCTTTTGACTTACCTTCAGGTACCAATATCTATGTATTGTTTGCGTATAAATCAGTTGCTGCAGATAAAGAAACAAATGGAGATAAGTATTGGATTGACAATATTGAGGTGAGTCAAGAGTTTCCTGAACCAGCTACTCAGGCATATTATACAGAGGATTTTGATGCCCTAACAGGAGTTGTGCAAAAGGATATTTCGGTAATTGAGGCAAATGCCAAAGTAAAGGTATTTACAGATGTGGCAAGCAGAAATTGGTACTGGCAAAATAATACGGTTAAGGCAATGATGGACT
>JAKSBD010000498.1 GCA_022361295.1 Bacteroidales bacterium | reverse complement strand
ACCTCTGTAATCATTAAAATGTTTTGCTATGATTTACAATGCAGGTTTCTTGAACCTTAATTTACTCTCTGGCGTATTTTTTTACTTTTTTTTGTCAGGATTCATCAATACCAACGACACATCACCTAAAAATTAATTGATAAACAATTTAAACCTCATTTATGAAATTATTCGCAGGAAACAACGCGCTTGACTTTGCCGTTAAAGACATTTATGGCAACGATGTAAAACTATCTGATTACAAAGGCAGTAAAATCATCCTTAGTTTTTACCGTAATGTTGCATGTCCTTTTTGCAACCGCAGGGTGCATCAGGTAATGGGTTACAATAAGCGCTTACAGGATGCCGGCGTGAAACTGGTGTTCTTCTTTGAGAGTACCAATGAAAAACTTCAATCTTCAATCTGGCACAAAGGCATTAGTCCCTGGCCTTTGGTAGGTGACCCGGAAAAAAGAGTGTATCAGATGTATGGGGTTGAGCAATCGACCTTTAAAATGGTAAAAACCATGTTTGCTTCCAATGCCTTAAAAGCCAAGAAAGAAACAAAAGACATGAACTTGCCTGAAGATAAAGATGCGAGCGCCAACCTAATACCAGCCGACTTTTTAATTGATGAACAATTTAAGGTGGTCAAAGCTTATTATGGTAAACACCTCGATGATCATGTGGATATTGAAGAGTTAAAAGCATTCGCAGGCATTGAAAGCCTGTTTAAAAAGGCAATCTAGTGACATTAGATATGAGACAACTATGAACTAATATGGCAATTGAAAACCTATATGCTTCATAGTTGTTTCATAATAAATCCACTGAAATACTATTTAAATGAAAGTTGTTGCAAAAGAAAATCTTAATCAGATAAGTCGTTTATTAAAAAACATAACCATTGAAAAATATACAGCAAAGACTGAAATACTTTCGAATGCAAGTATTGGTGAGCACGTCAGGCATATCATAGAGTTTTACCTGCTATTGGTTAAAGGATCATTAACAGGTGTAATCAGCTACGATAAGAGAGAGCGCGATACCCAAATAGAGAATTGTAAAGACTATGCTCTTCAGGTAATTGATAAATTAAATGCCGGAATAGATACCCTGGATGAAGACAAGTTGGTTACTTTGGAAGGTGATTACAGCAGGCAGGGTTATTCAAAACAAGTATTAAACAGTTCTGTTGGTCGTGAACTGGCTTACTGCATAGAGCACAGTATCCACCATCAGGCACTCATAAAGGCCGCAACCGTTAACATAAACATCAGCCATATCCTTGATAAGAACTTCGGCCTGGCCTATTCTACAATCAGATATCGAAAAAACCAATGTGCACAGTAACATTTATACCTCCGTCACCCGGTAGTTCTTTCATTCTTACATCAAACAGGGATGAAAAAGAATACCGTGCAACCGTTTCACCTGAAAAATATACGGTTGGAGATATTGAATTAGCGTATCCGAAAGATAAAACAGCTGGTGGTTCCTGGATAGCGATAGGAAGTAACGGCTACATAAACTGTTTATTGAACGGCGGACATGAAAAGCATCAGAAAAAGCCTTACCATACTATCAGCAGAGGCCTTATGCTCCTTGAGCTTTCCGCCTCAGGTTCAAGGTCCGGTCTATTTTTCGAAGATAAAGATTTGAGTGCAGTCGAACCCTTTACCGTTATTTCTATCAAACAAGCAGAAGGATCAATTACCGAATTAAGCGAATTTATATGGGATGGCCATTCTAAAAACTTCAGGTTGCTGGATAATCATCATGCCTATATCTGGTCATCCGTAACTTTATACAACAAAGAACACCGGGCGCTTCGAAAACAGTGGTTTGATACCTTTATTAACGATACCCAGGGTTTACCTGATACAAGTAAACTGTATGACTTTCATTTAAGCCGTCACAGTAATGATGAAGCTGTCAATTTATTTATGCAAGGCCAGGACGGTCTTAGAACAGTGAGTGTAACACAGGTTTCCATGCAGGACAAGCACTTAAAAATGACCTATAACGATTTATTAACTGATAATGTAAAGGACTTAATTCTGTGAGAGATAACCCAAAACATACAGGTTTTGCAATTGCACTGGCATGGCCCGAAACGTATTGTAAGCAGCCCGGGTCATGGTATGACTCATTGACCCTCTTGACCGGAGCTAACCATAACAATTACTATAAGGTTGGACATGCAGCATTGGTGTTAATTAGTACCAATGATGCACAAATTCATTACTTCGATTTTGGCCGGTATCATACTCCCTATCAATACGGGCGTGTCAGAAGTGCCGAAACAGACCATGATCTCCAAGTTAAGACCATGCCTGTTATTTCATCTGATAAAACAAGAATAGAGAACTATCAGGAAATACTTGTTGAGTTACAAAAAAATCCTGCTTGCCACGGTGAGGGCGAGTTACATGCCGCCTATTGCAGCATTAATTTTGAGAAGGCCTATAACAAAGCATTGCACATGCAGGAGTTCAGCCCGATGCCTTATGGTCCCTTCCAACAAAAAGGCAGTAACTGCTCTCGTTTTGTTAATACAGTTATAAGAGCCGGTAAGCCAAATTTCAAGCATCGCTTTAATCTCAATTACAAAGTCCCTTTAACACCAACCCCCATTAACAATGTTCAATCGCTCGAGTGGCGGGTTAAACTTCCTAAACTTCAGAAAGGGAAACCTTTTTCGCCGGTGGTGCCGCTCGGTAAGCTTGAATTAATATCAACCCTTCCCGCCCCTGAACGGCACCATAGTATACCAGCAAATGCACAATGGTTAAGTGGCGAAGGTGCGGGTTCATGGTTTGTTATCCATCCGGAAGAGGACCGCATCAAAGTAAGCAGGTATTCTCCTAAAGGTGTTGTGGAGTGCCAGGGATCGTATGAGAATGAACAAGCCCTGGAACTGTTGCAAAAAGAAAAAGCATATACAATAGAGTATCCAAGTAACTGCATGGTGGTAACGCTAAAAATTGGCCAGTCAATATTTGTGATTAAACGGGCGGTATAATGAAGTATTTATATTCCGTTGCATAGGCTCCCGTTAGAAACCGCGACAAGTTATGCAATGAAATATTGAACTTGCCACTAATAATCAATACGTTGCACTTGCAATTCCCCTGCTACATTAAACAACCTCAATTAATAAAACTCTTTCCTGCAAATTCCCCCGGTGACTAATGGTTGCCAACCCCATTATTGGAAACTATAGTTATTAATATTTTACTCATTTTCTACCCGTTCCTTACTCACCACACAGCCAATATTGAGTCATTATTTAGTCTTTGTTTCTTCATTATTTAGTCAATATTTGTTCAATAATCATTGAACAAACATCGAAGGAACTTCGAAGGAACTTTGAAGGAACTTCGAAGAAACTACGAATTTATTACAAGTAAATATTAAGCTGTTATAAATATGTTTTTGGGGAGACAGGTGTTAAAAACAACTAATAAATTGTATGCAAGGTGACACAATAATTAATTCTAAAATCTATTATCAGAGCAACGATGTCTATTATTTCAAAAAAGATAGTTTCGGAGATATAGTCGATGGCGCGATTTCAGAAACGAGGCTTTGAATCCCTCTACGCTGAGAAAAAAAGAAATAAAGAGCAAAGGCCTGTAATTCTTAACTTACAGAGCTTTTTATAAACAATAGTTTGCAGTAGAATACAAAAAACACAGTTTTATACCGGAATTACCGACGAAAAGATAAGCACAGACATGCACTTGCCATCAAACCCATCTACAATAGGTCCTTCTCCTT